>JAITSM010000031.1 GCA_031287815.1 Prevotellaceae bacterium | reverse complement strand
TGTGCTGTGCTGTGCTGTGCTGTGCTGTGCTGTGCTGTGCTGTGCTGTGCTGTGCTGTGCTGTGCTGTGCTGTGCTGTGCTGTGCTGTGCTGCTTCGCAGCACAAAGATACGGCAAATTCCTGTGCGGCGCATGGGGTTTGAGAGTATTTTATCAAGAAGTTATGCACAGTACAGACTAAGAGTTAAGAGTTAAAAACTAAAAGTTATGGAAAACAGGTGCAAAGGTAGGGAAAATGTTTGAATGTGCAAAAAAAATGTTGTTTTTAGGAGGAAGGGTGAAAGGGGAGGAAAAGTATGAAGGGGCATTCCTCCCCTTCCCGCCCGAAGGGCATTCATCCCTTTCATCCCTTCATCGCCCGAAGGGCATTCATCCATTTCCTCCTCTTCATCGCCCGAAGGGTCTAATGCCTGGGGGCTGAAAACTTTTTTTCGTACCTTTGCCAACCAATCGGTATTCAACGATAACAAACAGCATGATTACACAACAACTGATAACTCCTGAAAGCATAGTAGTGGTGGGCGGTTCCGACGATGTGCATAAACCCGGTGGGAAAGTAATAAAAAATTTAACGGACAGTCAATACGCCGGCGACCTGTATGTCGTGAATCCAAAGGCCGGGAGGATACAGGGCATCCGCTCGTTCGGCACGGTGGACGAGTTGCCGCCGGTAGATTTGGCCATCCTGGCGATTCCTGCGGCGGCCTGTCCTGCGGCGGTGGAAATACTGGCAAAGCAAAAAAATACCAAAGCGTTTATTATCCTTTCGGCGGGCTTCCACGAAGAAAACGAGGCCGGCGCCGCACTGGAAGCGCAAATAGTGAAAACGGTGAATGACGCCGGCGCCAGCCTTATCGGGCCAAACTGTATCGGCGTGTTGACGACGCATTACACGGGCGTTTTCACTACGCCGGTGCCCGAACTGTCGCCTTCCGGCGTTGATTTTATTACCGGCTCGGGCGCCACCGCCGTATTTATCCTTGACGCCGCCATGCAAAATGGATTGCGCTTTTCAAGCGTCTATTCGGTGGGCAACAGCGCGCAAACGGGCGTGGAAGAAGTGCTGGAATATATGGACAACACTTATTGCGATGGCCACAGTGCACGGGTAAAAATGCTTTATGTCGAAAGTATCCAGCAGCCGGAAAAGTTGTTGAAACATGCTTCGTCGCTTGTGCGCAAAGGGGCGCGGATAGCGGCTGTTAAAGCGGGCAGCAGCGAGGCGGGCTGCCGGGCGGCTTCGTCGCATACGGGGGCGCTGGCCACGCCCGACGCCGCAGTGGACGCGCTTTTCCGCAAGGCGGGAATTATCCGCTGCTACAGCCGCAGCGAACTGGTTACCGTAGCGGGTATCCTCTCCAACCCCCTGCCGGAGGGGAAGAATATAGCCATCATCACCCATGCCGGCGGCCCGGCGGTGATGCTGACCGATACGTTGTCGCATAGCGGCATTAACGTGCCCGCCATCGGCGGCGGGAAGGCGGAGGCGTTGCTGGCGAAATTATTTCCCGGCTCGTCGGTAGCCAATCCAATCGACTTCCTGGCAACCGGCACGGCCGCCCAGCTGGGGCATATCATCGACGCCTGCAACAGCGATTTTGCGGATATTGACGCCATGGTTGTGATTTTCGGCAGTCCCGGCCTGGTGCGCGTGTTTGACGTATACGATGTGATCAGCGAAAAGATGCAAGCTTCCGCCAAGCCCGTTTACCCGGTGATGCCGACGGTCATCAATTCGCGGGAAGAGATTGCCGCCTTTGTCGCCAAAGGGCATGTAACATTTCCCGATGAAGTGATTTTCGGCCATGCATTGGCAAAGGTATTAAACCATACGCCCCCGCCGGCGGCGGAAAAAACCGCCCCCGCTGCGCCGTTCGATTACCCGGCCATCCGCGCGCTTGTGGAGCAGGCGGGCGACGGTTATTTGCCGCCGCAAAAAGTGCAGCAGTTATTAGATGCGGCGGGCATCCCGCGCGCCGGCGAAATGGTGGCCGTATCGGCGGAGGAAGCGGTGGAAGCCGCCCGGCAGCTGGGTTTCCCGGTGGTGATGAAAGTCGTCGGCCCCGTCCATAAATCCGATGTGGGCGGTGTGGCGCTGGATATAAAAGACGCCGCCGCCGTGCGCAAAGAATTTGAACGGATGATAAAAATAAAAGATACTGTCGCCATCCTTTTGCAGCCGATGCTGAGCGGCGTGCAGCTCTTCGCCGGCGCCAAGCGGGAACAGCCTTTCGGGCAAATGGTGCTGTGCGGTTTGGGCGGCATCTTCGTGGAGGCGCTGCACGACGTGAGCGCCTGCCTTGCGCCTGTGTCGCGAAGCGAAGCCGGAGAGATGATCCGCCGGCTGCGCGGTTATAAAATCCTTCAAGGGCTGCGCGGGCAGCCGCCAGTCAACGAGCAGTGGTTTATCGACGTGATAGCGCGCATTTCAAGCCTGTGCGAAGCTGCGCCGGAAATTGCCGAAATGGACTTGAATCCCCTGCTGGCCGCTGCCGGCAAGGTCGTAGCTGTGGACGCACGCATCCGGGTGGAGAAATTATCCCCTCCGAAATAAATGAACGCCGGATAATCTTTAAAGCATGAATTTTTAAAATTTAAAATCTTTTGGAAACACAGGAAACTATCCATGTCAAAGGCGCGCGGGTGCACAACCTCAAAAATATTGAAGTAAAAATTCCGCGCAACAGGTTAATCGTTATAACCGGGCTGTCCGGCTCGGGAAAGTCTACTTTGGCGTTTGATACTGTTTTTGCAGAAGGGCAGCGGCGTTATGTGGAAAGCCTTTCGGCGTATGCGCGGCAATTTCTGGGGCGCATCAATAAACCCGATGTGGATTTTATTACCGGCATCCCGCCCGCCATTGCTATCGAACAGAAGGTAAATACCCGCAGCCCGCGTTCAACGGTAGGCACGTCCACAGAAATATACAATTTCCTGAAATTGCTTTATACCCGCGTGGGGCGTACGTTTTCGCCGGTTACCGGCAAAGAAGTGAAACATCATACGGTAACGGATGTGGTGAATTTTATTGCCGGATTGCCGGAAGGAATGAAACTGTATATCCTCTCGCCGCTGTGCCTGGCAAAAGAAATGGGGCTGGTGGAGAAATTAACCTTGCTGCAAAACGACGGATTTACACGCCTCGAAATAGCCGGGAAAATAATAAGCATCGAGGAATTGCTGCCGAAGGTGGATGCTTACCGGGATGCGCCCGTCCGCCTGCTGATCGACCGCATTGCGGCCACGAATGATGCGGATATGCTGAGCCGCATTGCCGACAGCGTGCAGACGGCTTTTGCCGCAGGCGACGGAACCTGCTTTGTGGAAGAACCGCAGGAGCGCAGCCCTCTTCGTCGCGTTCTGAAGCGGACGGCATCGCACTTGAACGGGCAAACGGCGCAAACATTTTCGTCGCGCTTTGAAGCGGACGGCATCACGTTTGAAGAGCCGACGGAACACCTGTTCAGTTTCAACAACCCGCTGGGCGCATGCCCCCGCTGCGAAGGCTCCGGCAAAACGCTCGGCATCGACGAAAATATGGTTATTCCCAACCGTTCGCTGTCGGTATACAACGACGCCGTAGCCTGCTGGCGCGGCGGAGCGACGAAGGAACATAAGGAAAAACTTATTTACCTCGCAAAAACGTTCAATTTTCCCGTACATAAACCCTATGCCGATTTAACGGACGAACAGAAGGATTTGTTGTGGAATGGCAACGCGTGTTTTTGCGGCATCAATGGTTTTTTCCACATGCTGGAAAGCAACAGGCACAAGATTCAATACCGCGTTATGTTGAGCCGCTACACAGGCAGAACGACCTGCCCCGAATGTAAAGGGCTACGCCTGCGCAAGGAAGCAACCTATGTGCGCATAGGCGGGAAAAGTATTTGCGATTTGACGCAGATGACGGTGGAAAACCTTTTTACCTTTTTCCAGCAGTTGACATTAACCGGATACGAGCAGAAAGTGGCCGCCCGCATCCTGTTGGAAATCCGCAGCCGGTTACAGTTTTTGCTGGACGTCGGATTGGGTTACCTGACATTGCACCGCCTTTCCAATACTTTGAGCGGCGGCGAGAGCCAGCGTATCAACCTTGCCACGTCGCTGGGGGGCGGGCTGGTCGGCTCGCTGTATATTTTGGACGAGCCGTCTATCGGGTTGCACCCGCGCGATACGCAACGGCTGATAAAAGTGCTGAAACAGCTGCGCGACTTGGGAAACACGGTGGTGGTGGTGGAACACGACGAGGAAATTATCCGCGCGGCGGATGAAATAATTGACATTGGCCCCCTGTCGGGAAGACATGGCGGGGAAGTGGTCTTCCATGGCCTGCCGGCCGCCGGAAAGAATCTGCCGGCCGCCGGGAAATCCCTTACCATAGATTACCTGACCGGCGCAGAGAAAATAGACGTTCCCGCACAGCGCAGGCGGCTGAACAACCATATTGAAGTGATCGGCGCACGGGAAAATAATTTAAAACATATCAATGTACGCTTCCCCCTGCATGGTTTGGTAGCCGTAACAGGCGTGAGCGGCAGCGGGAAATCGTCGCTGGTAAAAAATATCCTGTATCCCTCGTTAGCCGTGCATACCGGGCAATATAGCAACGAAAGGGCCGGGCTCTACGAATGTTTGAAAGGCGATTTAAAGTTTATCAAGGCGGTGGAAATGATAGACCAGGAACCGATAGGCCGTTCCTCGCGCTCGAATCCGGTTACCTACGTCAAAGCATTTGATGATATCCGGAAACTGTTTGCCGAACAACCCTACGCGAAAACAAACGGCTACGACGCCAGTTATTTTTCCTTTAACATGGGCAACGGGCGCTGCGAGGCCTGCCAGGGCGAAGGCATCATCAAAGTGGAAATGCAATTCATGGCCGACGTGAACCTGGTTTGTGAAGCCTGCGGCGGCAAACGTTACAAGCCGGATATTCTGGAAGTGCGCTACAAAGGCTACAATATCGCCGAGGTGCTGGATATGACCGTGAATGAAGCGATCGAGTTTTTCGACGCACAAGGCAAGGCAACGCCCAAACGGTTGTCCAGCCGCTTAATTCCGTTGCAGCAGGTAGGATTGGGATATATCAAGCTGGGGCAGCCGAGCAATACTTTGAGCGGCGGCGAGAGCCAACGCCTGAAGTTAGCTTCTTTCCTCTCCAAAGAAACCAGCGCCGCATCCATATTTTTTATATTCGACGAACCCACCACCGGCCTGCATTTCCACGACGTCAAAAAATTGCTGGAAGTATTTCAATCCCTGATTTCGCAAGGGCATTCGATAGTCGTCGTAGAACACAATATGGACGTGGTAAAGAACGCCGACTGGGTTATTGAATTAGGCCCCGATAGCGGCGAACACGGCGGGGAGCTGGTCTTTGAAGGCACCCCCGAACAACTCCTCCTCAACCATTCTCACACGGGAGAAGCGTTGAGAAAATTACGGGGGAGGAGTTAAGAACTAAGAGTTAAGAGTTAAAAACTAAAAGTTAAAAGTGATAGCGTCAGCCAACTCTTAGTTCTTAGCTCTTCGTTCTTAACTCAAAAAGGCGCCAACCATCCCTCACTTTAATTTTGTTTTGTATTTAAAAAAACTTTTCTACCTTTGCACCCGATATTATGCTCTTTCTCATTTTGACCACTTTTATTCCACTTTAGAAATCTTGACAATTTCTGTATAATAAGAATAAAACAAGCCACTCAATGAAACGTGGATTTTGCTTATTTATTATACGGGTAGTCAAGAACCTCTAAAGTGATAAGTTTAGTTCACGTTTCGCACTTTATATCAATTATACCGCTCCAAATAGAGCAATTCCCGAAACAAGACTAACCGAATAAAAGTTGCCGAAATGTTAAAGAACTTGCGGCGAAGGGGGATTGTTTTGGTGAATAGTTGTGTTTGTGTCAATAAAAATTAAATACAA
>JAITSM010000006.1 GCA_031287815.1 Prevotellaceae bacterium | reverse complement strand
GGCGGCCGCCGGTTACGCCGGCGGGCTGGTTGGGTTGTTGCAGCGAGTGGGTAACGTCTAAAATGACGGGTACGTTCAGTTTTTGCATTTCGGGGATGCCGCGAAAGTCTACGAGCAGGTCATGGTAGCCGAATTGTGTGCCGCGTTCGGTGAGGAGTACGGTATCTTTGCGTCCGGCGGCTTCCTGGACTTTTTCTACGGCAAAGCGCATGGATTCAGGGGAAAGGAATTGTCCTTTTTTGATGTTTACTGTTTTGCCTGTTTTTGCGGCGGCGGTTAAGAGGTCGGTCTGGCGGCAGAGGAAAGCGGGGATTTGCAGGATGTCCACGTCGTAGCCGGCGGCCAGCCCGGCTTCGTGGGGGTTGTGAATATCGGTAACTACCGGCACCTGGTAGGTTTTCCGTACTTTTTGCAGGATTTTCAGGGCTGCTTCGTCGCCGATGCCGGTGAAGGAGTCGTTGCGGGAGCGGTTGGCTTTCCGGTAGGAGGCTTTGAATACGTAGGGTATTTGTAGCTTAGTGGTAATGGTTACTATTTTTTCGGCAATGTCCATACACATTTTTTCGCCTTCCACGACGCAAGGGCCGGCAATCAGGAGAAAACTTCTCTTTAATTGAGAATTGAGAATTGAAAATTGAAAATTGTGTTCCATATTTATTGTTTATGCAGATTTGTTTCTGATGTTTTAACGATAGTATATTGTATAATATGTATTATTATAGTATATGTAGTTTAATTCTCCACTCTCCATTCTCCATTAGATTAGTATCCGTATTTTTTCCAGAGTTTTTGTAATAGTTCTCTCAGGCTGTTTTCTTTCGGGTTATTCGAGGGCTCAAAGAGCCGTGTTCCGGAGATTTTTTCGGGCAGGTATTCAAGGTTTACAAAATTGTTTTCAAAATCATGGGCATATTTATAATTTTTGTGGTAGCCCAAATCTTTCATCAACCGGGTAGGGGCGTTGCGGAGGTGGAGGGGTACCGGCAAATCGCCGGTGTCGTTGATCAGCGCGGCTGCCGTTTCAATGGCGGTGTAAGTACTGTTGCTTTTTGGGGAAGTGGCGAGATATACAGCCGTTTCCGAAAGGATTATCCGGGCTTCGGGCATGCCGATTTTATCTACCGCGTCGAAGCAGGCGTTGGCCAGCAGGAGGGCGTTGGGGTTGGCAATGCCGACGTCTTCCGACGCGAGGATGAGCATCCGCCGCGCGATAAACAGCGGGTCTTCGCCGCCGGCGAGCATCCGCGCCAGCCAGTAGACCGCCGCATTGGGGTCACTGCCGCGCATGCTTTTGATGAAGGCGGAGATAATATCGTAGTGCTGTTCGCCGTTTTTGTCGTAGAGGGCAATATTTTCCTGCAAGCGTTGCGCCACAATGGAATTATTGATGACTACCGGTTCATCCTCCTTGTAAGTACCTACAATCAGGTCAATAATATTAAGCAATTTGCGTGCGTCCCCGCCGGAAAAACGGAATAGCGCCTCCGTTTCCTGAATGTCGAAAGTGCGCGTCTTCAAGTAGCTGTCTTTGGTGATGCTGTATTCTAACAGCGCTTCCAGGTCTTCCTTTTCGAGCGATTTCAGCACAAACACCTGCGAGCGCGAGAGCAACGGCGAAATTACTTCAAAAGAAGGATTTTCGGTAGTCGCGCCAATCAGCACGATCGTTCCGTTTTCTACAGCGCCCAGCAGCGAATCCTGTTGCGCCTTGCTGAAACGATGGATTTCGTCGATAAACAGGATCGGAGGAGGGCTATTGAAAAAACGCTGGTTTTTAGCTTTGTCTATGACGTCGCGCACATCTTTTACGCCCGAATTTATTGCCGAAAGGCTGAAAAATTGCCTGTTTAAGGTATTGGCGATAATCCGCGCCAAAGTCGTTTTTCCCACGCCGGGCGGCCCCCAGAGGATGAATGAAGCAATGTTGCCCGAATCAATCATATTGCGCAACACAGAGCCGGGCGCGACCAGGTGATGTTGCCCAACGTATCCGTCAAGCGTTTGTGGCCGCATGCGTTCGGGAAGTGGTATGGTAGGTTTGGTCGACAAGATTGCTTTTTGTTAAAATAGGGATAATCGGAAATTTCTAATTCAACATAACGTTAATTGTACAACAACCATATATGTTGATTATAAGGACTATTTCTTAGTTGCATGCTCACGGCTTGTTATGTTCCAATTAATTTTTTCTACAAAAATAGAGAAAAATGTTGGATGCCTAAAATTTTTTTGGTACAATGCGTTTTTAGTTACCGGATTGAATAAAATTAGAAAAAAAATCCATATCTCATAACTTAAATCACTGTAGTGTATTTAGCCGGATAAAAACGTTTATATACTTTTTATTTATAAATTATTATATAAAAATATAACCATACAGTTTATAACAAAAACATATACGTTACTAATTATATATATATAATTGTAATGCAATTTCTTATTTATATTTTTCGCTTCCGCTTCCGAAGGCGCATAAATATAAAAAATTTGTACCGTATGATATGCAATTTAAAATTTTAATGTATAATTGCAAAAAATTTCAAACTACTAAAGCTATATATTTATGACAAAAATAAAACAGAAATCCCAAAAAACGGTTGCCAAAAGCGCGGCAAAAAAAACAATAAAAAAAGCCGCTCCGGCGAAATCGAAGAAAACCATTACCGCAAAGGCAAAAAAAGCAACTCCTAAAAAGCCGGTGAAGGCAAAACCTGCACCGGCTAAAAAAGCGGTTGCAAAAGTAAAATCCATAAAAAACACCGTAAAGAAGAAAGTACTAAAACCAACCGTAAAGAAAAAAATGATTGCTAAGAAAAAAGTAGTTACCAGCACTGCGAAAACCAGCAAAAAACCGGCAAAGAAAGTAAAAGTAGAAGCGAAGAACAAGGTTGTAGCCAAAAAGATGGTGAAGAAACCGCTGAAAACAACCCAACCGGTTAAAAAACAGCTGAAACCGGCCACAAAGAAAGTAACGGCTCCCCCAAAGCCGGTAAAAAAAGTAACCGCTGCCCCGAAAGCGCCGCCGGTGAAAAAAGTACAGAAACCGGCAATACCTGTAAAAACAGAAAAAAACACCCTAAAAGAAGCGGTAAAAAACGCGCTCCCGACGCGCCCGCAATTCCCCCACCGGATTGTTATGCCCCCTAACGGGAAACGCCGGTTGGTGGTCAACCATAGAAACCTCTCGCCGGAATTGCAGGAAGTGATGCGCGAACGTTTTCCGCGCGGCTATTCCGACTACATGGACAAAATCATGAAAGTCGATAAAGCCGACGGGTCGTTTTTCTATGCCATTACACTGGAAGTCGAAGACGCCGTGTATTTAATAAAGATAGACGTGCAGGTCGATACCGACTACGAAGAAGTGGAAAAGAAACTCTTCGGCAGCGTACCCGATGTGGACGACGACGGGAACGAAATCCCCGACTCCGCAGACGATGACAAGGACGACGACCTGGACGATGTAGTCGAAGACGAATAATCGCCTACTCCTCTCCCGCCCTGTCCAGCAAAATTTGTGGTAATTGTTTGGTAGCATCGGCGCCCAACGTTCGCAGGTGTTCTATTCTCCCGATAATAGTATCGCGTTTTTTCGATGACTCGAACAGTTTGTTCATGGCGCCGTCGTATTCCTTTTTAGTATCTTGCAGCCGTTTGCCCACATTTACCAGGTCATTCATAAACGCCACGAATTTATCGTACAGCGCGCCGCCTTCTTTGGCAATCTCCAGGACATTGCGCTTTTGGTTTTCCTGTTTCCAGATAAACGAAATGGTACGAAGCGTGGCCAGCAGGGTGGAAGGCGACACCAGCGCAATATTTTTTGCCAGCGCTTTTTCAAACAGCGAACTGTCTTCCCGCAGGGCGGCGGTGAGCGCCGCTTCCAGCGGAACAAACAGCAATACATAGTCCGGCGGATGGATACCGTACAGTAACTGGTAATTTTTCGCGCCCAGGTCGGTAATATGCCGCTGGATACTGGCAAGGTGTTCCGACAGGAACCTGGCGCGTGGCGTTTCCTCTTCGGTATTATAGAATTGCTCGTAGGCCGTAAGCGAAACTTTGGCGTCGATAACAAAATGCTTATTCTCCGGCAGGTTGATAATATAGTCGGGACGCACGTTGGCGCCGTCCTCCGTTTTAAAATTATCCTGTTTGCGGTAGTGGACGTCGCGCAGCAGCCCGGCTTTCTCCAGAATCAGTTCCAGTTGCACTTCGCCCCAGTCGCCCTGCAGTTTACTGTCGCCCTTGAGGGCTTTGGTCAACCTGTTGGCGTCGTCGCTGACTTGCTGGTTGAGTTTCATCATTTGCTCCAGCTCTTTGCGCAGGGCGGTTTTCTCGCGGGTTTCGCGGCTATAGGTTTCTTCCACCTTTTTTTCAAAATCGGTAATCCGCTCCTTGAGCGGCTGCAACACCGCGCCGATATTTTTTTCATTCAACTCCGTAAATTTCCTGCTTTTTTCTTCGAGCAAATCATTGGCCACATTGCGGAATTCCAGCTTAAATGTTTCCTGCAGCCGGTACATTTCCTGCGACAGGATACTAATGCGTTCCTGCGCCTTGGCCAGTTCGGATTTTGCCGCCATAAGCGCCTCGTTTTTTTGCTGCACTTCGGTTTTCAGTTCGTCGTACAGCGGGCGCGCCACCGTATTTTCCGCCGGTTTCGGCTGTCTTGTTTTCCACAGCAAATAACTTAACGCCATGCAAAAAACCACCATCGCAGAAAGAAGAATATAAAGAAAAATCATCATCTCGTGAGAAAAAAAATGTACGCAAAGATAGACTTTTTCTTGCAATATTCAAGACGCTTTTGTACATTTGCAGAAAAATTGTTGTTATGGAAATTACCAGAGACGCATTTGTACAAACAATCAACGACTATGCCGCTATCATGGATGCCGTACCGGATATCATAAAAAAGTCGGGTTACCGCGTTGATTATATTGCCAAGAAGTTGCAGATACCCAAAAGCACTTTTTATGCCAAGAGAAAGAAAAAGGCGTTTGCCATTGACGACATGCTAAAGATTGCGCAGCTCGTGAAAAACGAAATGGAGTTGTCGCCGGAAGAAAATACCCGGTATTTGAAAAAAGTAAAGCTATCGCTGGACGAACCGGGATTTGTGACCAAAGAGCAATTAAACAAATTACGTTAATAGGCGCCTTCGCGGGAGCTGGCATTCGTTACGATGGCCATTTGATTTTCTTTATCCCATTTCAAAAAAATAATATAACGATAAGTAACGTGGATGCGAAAAATATCATCCACTCCTTCCATTTTCCGCATTCTCGGTATTTCTGTTAAAGCATTTGCTTTTTCGATTAAATCAGTAAAATCTAAAATGATCTGTCTGATTTTTTGTG
The DNA here is from genome assembly GCA_031287815.1 of Prevotellaceae bacterium. Lineage (GTDB taxonomy): Bacteria > Bacteroidota > Bacteroidia > Bacteroidales > UBA932 > JAIRKX01. The sequence continues at coordinate 1,037 of JAITSM010000006.1, read as the reverse complement.
GAAATTTTTCTACATCCCTGTAGAAAGCAGGCTTATAAAGTGTTTTCAAAAGTAGTTTAAAGTTTAAGGTTTAAAGTTTAAGGTTGCCGGCGCCAACCCATTCTTCCATTCTCCATTAAAATTATGGTATTACTGCTTTATACATCGGGCTCCACGGCCCTTTTTTGCCGCGCGTATTTTCCCAGCAGAGGGCGAAATAGACGGTTTTGCCGCGCTCGTACTCCTTAAATTCCAGCGTAAACGGCGAGCACGTGTCGAACGCCGAGTGCGTCAGTTCGCTGAGGTTCACCGGAGGGGTATCGAGCATCACCCAGCGTATTTCCACGCCGTGTTGCCCTGGCGGCTTGGCTCTTGTGACGGACTCGGAGGTATGCTGGTCGGCGAAATGAATGGTGATACAGCGAATCATACCCGTATCCACCCATCCGGCGGGATAGGTGGCGGCCACCGGCGCCGGCGTGCGCGAGGTTTTAGGTACCCGCAGTCCCAGCTCCTTGCGGTCGGGGTCTTCCACGGCGTGGTTGTAGGCCAGGTATTCCCTCACTGCTTGCCGCACCGCCGTTTTGAGCGCATCCCGGGCTTTGTTTTTGTTCAACACGGAAATGGCGGTACGCGTGCCGGGCGTATTGGCTTTCTCGAATTGGCGGAAATAATCGTCCCGCAGCAGCCCCAGGCGTTCATACACCTCTGCCGGGACGCCGAAGCGTTCCAGCGATTGTCCCAGGACGTGCAGCAGGGTGGTTGCCCACTCCAGGAAACTGTAATCCCCCTGCGGGATATAATCCGGTGTTCTCATAACTTTTCCTCTCTTTTTTATTTATAGTGTATACTTGGTTTCCAGTGTCCCCTGTAAAGCTTGCAGTGTCCCCTGCAAAGTTTACAGTGCCCCCTGCGAAGTTTGCAGTGTCCCCTGCAAAGTTTACAGTGTCCCCTGCGAAGTTTGCAGTGTCCCCTGCGAAGTTTGCAGTGTCCCCTGCGAAGCTTGCAGTGTCCCCTGCGAAGCTTGCAGTGTCCCCTGCGAAGCTTGCAGTGTCCCC
>JAITSM010000164.1 GCA_031287815.1 Prevotellaceae bacterium | reverse complement strand
TAGCAAGCTATAATAGTACCACAATAGGCGCTGCCATTAGCGGCTGCACAAAAGAGGAATGCGGCAGGGCATATACATGGGCGCAAATTTACGCTTCCTATGCAGGTGGCTCCAGTGGTTCAACCGGCAACGTACAGGGTATATGCCCACCCGGATGGTTATTGCCCACCCGCCTGACTTATGCTGCTCTCGTTGGGTCATTCAATTCGGATGCTGACTTAACTGCATCTTTGCGCTCGTACAATTCAAACTGCTCGCCAAAAACTGACTCATACGGGTGGGCTAGCAATACAGGTAGTGCTAATGGTGCGGTGAGAAAAGACCTCTGCACCTGGTATACGAATGATTCCGGCCGCGAGGATGGGCTCATCGTAGATGAGACATGTGACGGTAACGGTTGTGGGCAATGGCACCTAGGTTCTCTCGGGGATGAAGGTCAACTAGGCGTCGTTCGTTGTTATTATCTATTGTAAAATTTAACCGACATAATATAACAACTTGAAAAACTAAAAATGTTCTTTACATACAACAGGGGCAAAATAAATATAGCCCCTGTTTTCCTCCGTTCAATAGTATAACATTAAAAGATATTGAACGGTTAAGGTGTCTAAGCACCACGAAAAAGAGGAGCTATAATCTTCTTTGGTGCACAGGCACCTTTTATATTAAAGCGGACACAAAAATACAAAAAAATATGAAACTAAAACTAATATGGATAGAAATACAACTGTTTTTACTGCGGGTAACGGCGGAGGTGAATATGCCGCTGTGGTTACAGCTATTGTGGGAAGCGATTTTTAAAAGTTAAGAACTAAAAACTAAAAGTTAAGAGTTGGCTGGCGCCAGCAACCTTAAACTTGAAACCTGAAACTAAAAAGGCGCCAGCCACTGCCTACTGAAAACTGCCTACTGCCAACTGACCCTCCGGCTCCTATTTCAGCCAGTCGTACCCTTTTTGTTCTACTTCTATCGCCAGTTCTTTTCCGGCGGTTTTAATGATGCGCCCGTCGCACAGTACATGCACCACGTCGGGCACAATGTAATCAAGCAGGCGCTGGTAGTGGGTGATGACGATAAAGGAGTTGTCGGGGCGTTTCAATTTATTTACGCCGCCCGCCACAATGCGCAATGCATCTACATCCAGCCCGCTGTCGGTTTCGTCGAGGATGGCCAGCGTCGGCTCGAGCATCGCCAGTTGGAAAATTTCATTGCGTTTTTTCTCCCCCCCTGAAAAGCCGACATTCACGCCCCGCGCCGAAAAGGTGGTATCCATTTCGACAATTGCCATTTTCTCGCGCATGAGCTTTAAATATTCTGCCGCCGACAGCGGGGGAAGGTTTTTATGTTTGCGGTGTTCATTCACCGCCGTCTTCATAAAGTTGACATTGGTTACGCCCGGAATCTCCACCGGATACTGGAATCCGAGAAACAGCCCCTCGTGCGAACGCTCTTCGGGCGGCAGCGCCAATAAATTTTTTCCGTTAAACAGCACTTCGCCTTCGGTAACGTGGAACGTATCGCGCCCTGCCAGCACTGCCGACAGCGTGCTTTTTCCCGAGCCGTTCGGCCCCATGACGGCGTGCACTTCACCTGCATTGATTGAAAGGTTTATTCCTTTCAGAATTTCTTTTCCGCCCGTACTGGCATGAAGATTTTTTATTTCTAATAGCATGTGTTCTCAAGTTAAAAGTTAAAAGTTAAAAACTAAAAATTAAAACGCCGGCGCCAGCTAACTTTTAACTTTTAGTTTTTAACTTTTAAGGCTAAATATCGTCTTCCAGTTTATATTTTTGCTTTAAGATAGTAAAGAGATAGGGGTTGCTGTCCCGCACATATTGCAGGTGCTGCTGCCATACCTTTTGCGTGGCCAGGCTCAGTTCCATGTTTCCATAGGAGTAGCAAACGGAGGCGAGGTAATTCAATACTTGCAACGTATAATCTACTTCGCGTTCCCCGCCATTCTTTGTGCGGGTATAGAAAAATAAATTTTCGTCGGCTTCTTTGATGAAGCGTTCCGCCATAGTATTTGCTTTTGTGCTGTCGCCCGCCGCATAATATTGTTCAATAAGGTTTATTATGGTTGCATCGCTTTGCAGGGACGAGGTGCAATAGGGGAATATTTCGTCGGGCATGCGTTCCACCGCGAGGTCGAGTATTTCGATAGCTTTTTCTTTTTCGCCCATTGTAAGCAAGGCTTCGGCGGTTTCCACATGCATATTGCGGATATTCAAAATAGCGGTCAGCGAGAGGAAGGTGTTGTAGTCAATCCATACATCCGGATTATTGATATTGCCCCAGCGGTACACGCTTTTCAGCCGTTCATAGGCGCTCATAATATCGGGTTTATTCGTCAACGAGGCGTTGCGGAAGGGGGTTAGCCGGTGGGCAAAGCCGTCGTATTGCAAGTAGTCGCGCAAACCCAAGTTCACGTCGCCGCCCAACGAAACAAAATAGATGGGGCGTTCCCAATCGTTGTTGGCCAATATATCCAAGAGTACCATCTCGGTTTTTGTTATACCGTTTTTTGATTCCCCGTCCACTGTTTTCGGAATGGTAATCGTGATGGTATCGGGAATTTTATGGAGGTCGTCGATATGGGTTGTAGCCGCTATGCTAAATGCATCCGTTTCGGGAATGGCGGTAAATTTCACCGTGCCGTTTTTCAGGACATTTTCTTTATTCACCGGTATTACCAGGTTGCGCGGCGGCGAATACACTTTTCCGTCGGCCGTAACTTCCCGTATATCGACCGGACGGGTGATTTTTTCGTTTATTGTCCGGTAATCGTTTGTTCCTGCAAGGTAATTTTCGCGGGCTATCTTAATCGGCAACGGCGGCGAGTCATACTGCCGGATACGCATCTGGTCGATGTACCAGTCGGCGCTAAGCAGGCTGGTATTGACCACGCGCACGTCGGTGCGGATGCCTTCTACTTCCTGTACGTACCAAAGCGGGAAAGTATCGTTGTCGCCGACGGTAACAATAATTGCATTCTTTTCGCAGGACATAAAATAATTGTATGCCACGTCGCGCGCCGTGTAGCGGTTGCTGCGGTCATGGTCGTCCCGATTGACGGCGCCCATTTGCACCGGAATGAGGATGCATAATCCGCCGGCCGTTACCGCTGCTGCCAGCGCCGGCATTTTTTGACGGAATAATTCATACACCGCCAGCACGCCCAGTCCAATCCAAATAGAAAAGGCGTAAAACGAGCCGGCATACGCATAGTCGCGTTCGCGCGGCTGATTGGGCGTTTGGTTCAGGTACACGACAATGGCTATGCCGGTAAGGACAAATAAGGTGGCAATGACGGAAAAATTCTTTTTATCTTTTTTCAATTGATAAAAAAGCCCTGCCAAGCCTAATAATAAAGGCAGCAGGTAATAATGGTTACGCGCTTTGTGGTTGGCTAAATAGGCCGGCATTTCATCCACATTTCCCAGCCGCGCTTCGTCGATAAACGGGATGCCGCATTCCCAATTCCCGTGGAAACTGTTGCCGTGCCCCTGAATATCATTTTGCCGTCCTGCAAAATTCCACATAAAATAACGCCAGTACATCCATCCTAACTGGTAATCGAAAAAGTAGGTAAGGTTTTCCCGGAAAGTCGGCAGATATTCCACGTCTCCATCCCGTTCCAGCGACGGCGCCGTTTTCCCGCGCCCGCTAATGTATTGCTGATAGTGCGCAATATGTTCCGGCTGGCGGCTGTGCATGCGCGGGAAAAACATGGTGTAACGGTTGTCATATTCATATTCCGAAATAGAGCCCGGTTTTTGCACGTACTTGCCGTTATATTTGACATATTTATTATTTTCTTTTATCGCTATCGGCGGCGTTGCAAAGGTAGGCCCCGAGAGCAGCGGCACGCTGCCGTACTGTTCGCGGTTTAAATAATAAAGCAGCGAATAGGGATTATCCGGCTGGTTTTCGTTGGTGGGCGTATTTGCCGACGAGCGGATAACCACCATTGCAAACGACGTGAACCCGATTACAAAAACCGTAAAACAAAGCGCGGCCGTGTTCCAAAAATATTTTTTCTTTTGATGCGTATAATGGATAGCCCACGCCAGCAAGGCAAACAGGGCAAATACAAAGAACACCGCGCCGGAATTAAACGGCAGCCCGAAATGATTAACAAATATACGGTCTACAAAGCCCGCCATGTGCGGAAGCGTTGGTATAAGCCACATAGCAAAACCAAGCAACAACACCGATATGACCAATGACAACACAATTCCCCAAAAGGAAACCGTATATTTCTTGAAATAATATACCAGCACAATTGCCGGAATAGCCAGCAAATTCAACAAGTGTACGCCGACCGACAACCCCATGAGGTAAATAATAAGTATCAACCACCGGTTGGCGTACTTTTTGTCGGCTTCGTCTTCCCACCGCAGAATCGCCCAGAACACCACCGCCGTGAACAGCGACGACAGCGCATATACTTCCGCCTCTACCGCCGAAAACCAAAACGTGTCGGAAAAGGTATACGCCAATGCTCCCACTGCGCCGGCGCTGAGAACGGCGATGACATTGCCCTGCGACAGGGCTTCTTCTTTGCCGCGCTCCATAAGGCGGCGCGCAAGGTGCGTAATCGTCCAGAAGAGGAACAAAATAGTAAACGCGCTGCTCAGGGCGCTCATGGAATTGATCATCATGGCGGCATGTTCTTCTGCCACGAACATACTGAACAGCCTGCCGAGCATTTGAAACAACGGGTTTCCCGGCGGATGTCCGACTTCCAGCTTGTAGGACGAGGCTATAAATTCGCCGCAATCCCAAAAACTCGTGGTGGGCTCAATAGTCAAAAGGTAGGTAACGGCGGCTACGGCAAATACTACCCAGCCGGTTAAATTGTTAAGGCGTTTAAAATTGTTCATTGGTAACAATAGTTGATAATTAGCCCGGCAAATTTACTGAAAATAGTTCAATCTTGAAAGTGAAAAGCGGAAAGAACAGGGCCGACGCATTTAGATTTTGATAAGTTCTAAGAGGAAGTCTTTGCTCCACCCCGCTTTTAATCGTTTGGAACGCAGGGATTCCTTTCCTCGATCCTTTTTCAATAAGTTGAGCGCAATTTTTTGTACGGTGGAAAAGTTTTCTAGTATTTGGCGGAGAAAGTCGATGTTAGTTCTTCCAAACAGTGCAATAGCATTCCACGAAGCGGCTCCGCTAAGCACCGCTAATATACTCAAAATAACAATTTCTATCAGACTATGCCGGCGATTACGCCGTACCCGGGGATCGGGCAATTTTATAAACGCTTGGTGAAGGGTAGTAGGCATGGTTATTTCCGTCATTTCTTGCAAATGTAGCCTTTTATTTCTTGTATCTAAACGCAATTAAACAATAATCCAAAAATTTTATATGCGTCGACCCTGCGCCGGCAACTTTCCACTTTCCACCTTCCACTTTCCACCTTCGTCCGCCCCCGCCGGGACGTAGAAGCGCTCGAGGGATTGTCCCGACGCGTGCAGTAGGTTGTCCCCCCACTCCGGGAAACCAAAGTTCCCCTGAAGAATGTACCCCGGCGTTCTCCTAACTTATCCCCTCCTTTCAGGTTTTAGTGTATAGTTCGTTTGCAGTGTCCCCTGCAAAGCTTGCAGTG
>JAITSM010000115.1 GCA_031287815.1 Prevotellaceae bacterium | reverse complement strand
GCCGCCGCGCAATAGCGGGGAGAGCCAAGAAATGAGCGATAATAATAAAGCGGTTGGTCAAAATTTTGACCAACCGCTTTCCATTTTAGCCCATTTTTTAATTGAAAATCATTTTTTTAAAAAGAAAAGTGATTTTTTTTACTATTTTTGTATAAAAAAACCTCACAATCATGATAAAAAAAATCTTTATTTTTATTTGTTGCTCCGGTTTGTTGTCTTTGCCCGCGCGGGCGCAGGATTTGCCCCAGCGGCTATCGCAAGCCATGGAGCAAAAACGGGCGAATAATTACTTTGAAGGAACCCGCACCTTCGCGGACGATATGGCAGCTACGCCCAACACGCTGATGGAACTTTTATCGCTGTATGGGCAAGACAGCTCTGCCCTCGTGCGGGAATTTACCTGCGAACTGTATGCCTTCCTCCATGAAAAAACAACCGATAATCAGATTAAACAAGCCGTTATAGCACATCTTGGAACAGCGCTTTCCGACAGTATACAGGATGTTCGTGCTACCGCTGCCGCCGCTTTAAACGAAATTCCTGCCGGCGAATTTTCAGACAAAGCCAAGCGACTGATCATTGAAAGCTTTTCGGCCTACGGCCCACTTGACGATGAACAGGTTTTGCTGGCCGGATACCTGCATCTAACCGAATTAACCGACATCCTGCAACAAGTCAAAAACGACCCCGGGCAGGATAACGGGGTGCGCTGGCGTTGCTACCTGGCGCTGGCGCGTATGGACGACGAACCGTCGCTGGACTTTATATTGGCCGCCGTCCGAAAGCGAGGCGTAAACGACCGGGTGGTGTATAATGACTTTCCCGGCCTCGTCTACACCCGGCAACGGAAGGCCTTTGACTACTTGATAAAAGAGCTATTCAGCGACGAGCAAAAGTGCCACTCCCCCAACCCCAGTATTGAACGTGAAATGGTTTGCGGTTACCGCATCATGGAAATGCTGGCGCCGGTCATCAAAGATTTTCCGCTAAACGTAACGGCCGCCGGCACCGTCAACACCAAAAATTATGACAAAGCCCTCGAAAAGGCGCGCAAATGGCTGAAGCAACATGAAACAGACTACGAAATACTGATTTAGCAAAAGACCTTAAATAATAAAATTTATGAAAAAGCTGCTATTTACCGCTTGCCTGGCACTGTGTGTGGGTGTGTTGCAAGCACAACAGGGATTTTATGTGGGCGGCAACACCCCGGTGAAAATCGGGGCGAAAGATACGCTGACGATCCGTGGCAATTTGGTCAACGCCAATCGTGCCGGTTATTTAACCATCCATAATGCGGGACATATTCTGCTCACCGGCGATTTGGAAGACCGGGGAGAAGGCCTGTTCCAAAGTTCCAGCTTCAGTAACGGCAGCGCTGAAACGGAAGGTCCCATCGACGACGCGCGACTGCCTGTTTTGTCTGGGAGCACAAAAGCGCCCCGCGGCCATATTTATTTCACAGGTGATACGTTACAGCGTATCCGGTCGGCGCGGGACACCACGGTGTGGCTGGCCTTCGTGCACGTACATAATGCCGTGAAGCTGGAAAGCGCCGTACGGATACTGGGAACGCTTAACCTCTATGACAGTTTAGACTTAAACGGACACGATATTTTCCATTATGTGTATGAAGATTTCCGGTATACCGGCAACTGGGGTAAATGGGCCAATGAAACCGACACGTCGTTTGTGTTTGATTCCCGGCCGGACAGTGCCGGCGCTGTCCGCATGTTGAAAAGCGGCAAGGCGGAGATGGGCGACTTTCAAACGATGGGCCTGACGGTAGCCGCCAAAAACGACGAAGCCAAACTCTTAGTTATTCGCCGCCATGCACGCGACATGGGAGTTACCTCGGGATCTATCCGCAAATATTATGACGTGCTGGACAGCGAAAGCCTGCGGCCCGACGACAGTCTCGGCATAACATATTTTCACCGTGATTTTAATCCGGCCGACATGCAGGAAGGCGATTTCGCCCTGTTCCAACTGCGCACTGACAACAACAAACCTAAAGCCAGGTTTCTGCTATCGGAACTTGATACCACGCGCAACCGTGTGATTTCCCATGACAATATCGCATACGGGCGAGGATTGCGTTATACGGTGGCCGCTACGCGTTGCAGTGATGCGCCTCCTGTCCATTTAGGCAACGATACGCTGTTATGCGCCGGCAATTCACTTACGCTTTATGCGGCGGGGACGCAATACCAGCCCGTGCATTACGAGTGGAAGCGCGGTGCGGAACTTTTAAAAGCAGGCTATAATGATAATAAAAAGGATTCCATTCTGACTTTATCCGAGGCGGGCACTTATGTGGCAAGGGCTACGGACAGCCGCGGCTGCGAAACCATTGACTCTATTATTGTACGCATAGCTGCCAAGCCGCAACCGTCAGCGCATGCCGCAGCCCGGCGCCAATGCGAAGATAGTCCGTTTACATTTTGGTATACCGACGCTTCACCTGCCACCATAGCCCAGGTGCGATGGGCGTTCGGCGATAATACCGCCTCCTCCGATTCGTTGTGCAGTAAAAGCTACGCCCCGGTGTGCAACACCTATATTGTCCGACTGGATGCCGTCTCTACCGAAGGTTGCACTGCCACGGACAGCCTCACGGTAACGGTTGAACAGCGCCGGCAGCCGCAAATATACCTGGTTTCCCTCTATGATACTATCGGCACACTGGCTTTCAGGGATACGTTGCAAAACTGTCCGCCGGAAAACATACTTCCGGCAACGTGGTATATCAATGGCGAAGCGGCTGGCGCCGATGCAAGGCTGGAAAATTATCATTTTGCCGGTTACGGCGACTATACCGCAGGCCTCCGGCTGCAAGGCACGGTATGTGCGGCTTATACCAGCGACATTGTCCACGTGCGGGCGCCGGGCGTTCCGCGTTTTAACCTGCCGAAAAACGATTATTGCGCCGGCGAAACTATCCGTCCCGTGAATCTTTCCGAAGAATATTCCGGCGCCTTCACATATTACTGGAATTATGGTAACGGCAAGCTGACACAAGGCGCTTCGCCTGCTGCCGTAACCTATGCCGAAGCCGGAACGTATGTAGTTTCCCTTACCATGGAAAGCCGGTCTATACAAGGATGGCAACGCATATATAAAGATACGGTGCAGGTACATGCCAATCCCGTGATTCGTTTCGGCGATGTTATTTTCCATTGCAAAGCGCAGTACATCCTGCAACCGGAAGACACACAATCCTACTACACGTATGAATGGACACACAACGGTACGGCGGCAGGTTCCGGCGCCTCATTGCCGGCAACGGCCGACGGTACCTATACGCTTACCGTCACCAATACCCTGTATGGCTGCCGGAGTACTGAAAGCGTAGCCCTTTCCTTAAACAACCATTTGCAACCGCAACTGGGCAGCGACAGGGAAGCCTGCGGGCAACTTACTTTAGACGCCCATAACCCGGGCGCCATATATAGCTGGAATACGGGCGCCACGACGCGGGAAATTACGGTAACCGCTTCGGGAACGTATCAGGTGCATGTCAGTGACGCTGCCGGCTGCGAGGGCTGGGATACGGTGTTGGTGGTGATCCACGAAACGCCCGACGCCTTCCTGGGTGATGATGTTTTCTTATGCAGCAATGAAGGCATGGTTTTGCAGACGCCCCCCAATGCAGCAGGCGCCCACTACCAATGGAG
>JAITSM010000113.1 GCA_031287815.1 Prevotellaceae bacterium | reverse complement strand
GAAAGGGGAAACGGGGAAAGGGAGGTTGTGGGGACGGTTTTTCATGTGTTGTTTAAAGGGATAGGGCTAACCGGGTGCAAAGGTAGAGAAAATTTCTTATGCACCAAACTTTTTTTTGAGTTATGAGTTATGAGTTATGAGTTATGAATTGGCTGTCGCCAGCACTCTTAACTTTTAGTTTTTAACTTTTAACTTTTCCGGCGCCAGCCAATTCTCCATTCTCCATTAAGGCAGCATGGGGGCTACATGGAACGCCCTGCCCCTCGCGCGGAGCACCCGCTTTCCGCTATGCACGGACAGTGCACCGCGCGAAAGACAGTGGGAGGCTTCTTCCGCAGGCTGCGCTGCGCTGGCCTGCGGTTATGGAAATTTCGCCCCTTCGGGGCTTTCAGTAGGCAGTCTTCAGTCGGCAGTGGGCAGTGGCTGGCGCCAGCCTACTTCATACTTCATAACTCATAATTAAAAGACATTCTCCATTAAAAAGCCCGGAGGGCTTGCATTTTCATAACCCCATGCAAGTGGAGCGGAGCGCAGCATGGGGGCTAAGGACTTCCCTGCTTTTCGCGCGGAGCACCGGCTTTCCGCTATGCACGGACAGTGCGCCGCGCGAAAGGCAGTGGGGGCTTCTTTTGAGTTATGAATTATGAGTTATGAATTGGCTGGCGCCAGCGCTCATACTTCATACCTCATACATCCTACCTCATACATCCTACCTCATACTTCCTACCTCCTACCTCCTAATTCTTTTCACTATCTTTGTTATAATTTAAAAGGCTCGTTTATGAAAAGGACCGTTTTAATAGCTGCGGCGGCGCTGTGTATCGCGCTGCCGGCATGGGCGCAGAACAATCAACCTCATACAATAATGAACAGTTCGGAATGGGAAGAAGCCGATAGCTTACTGATGGCCGGACAGCCGCAGTCGGCAGGAGAAATTATCGATCATCTTTATGATGCGGCGGTGCGGGAAAAGAATGCGCCGCAGTTTATCAAAGCGGTGATTTACCGCCTGCGCATACAGCGCAGCCGCGAGGAAGACGCGCTGGCCAAAAACATTGCGGAAGCGGAGGGACTGTTGCCCGCCGCCGGTTTTCCCGCCAAAAATATTTTGCATACGATAGCCGCCGATTTATACTGGCAGTATTATCTGGAAAACCGCCGTCAATTCCATGACCGCACCGCCCTTGTTCCGGACGGGGAGGCGAGCGCGCCGGAAGATGTCCGTACGCTCGGCCTTCGGCAGCTGGTAGGGCGGTGCGTGGCGCATTATTCGGCGTCGCTGGAAAAGCCGCAGGAGCTACAGGGAATCCCTATTGGCGCGTATGCCGCTATTTTGGAGCGGGCGATGGATTCGGAGCGTTACCGGCCGACGCTGTTCGATTTTCTGGCGTTCCGCGCTGTGGCGTTTTACCAGGCCGCCGAAGCCGGTTTGACGCAGCCGGCCGACCGGTTTTTGGCGGACAGGGCGGAGTATTTCGCGCCGGCCGCTACCTTCGCGCAGTTGCCGCTGGTAACGGCAGACAGTTTGTCGTTCCCTTACCAGTCGCTGGTATGGCTACAAAAGCTTATTGCGTTTCATTTGCCGGACGCCACGCCGGACGCTTTAGTGGACGCTGATTTGTGGCGGCTGGATTTTGTGCGCCGGCAAAGCGTTTTGCCCGACAGGGACAGCCTTTACCTGTCGGCATTGCAGGCATTGGCGGCGCGGCACGCCGGCGCGCCGTGTTCGGCAGAGATAGCGTACCGGATAGCAAAGCTGTACAGTGAGCAGGGCGACGCTTACCGGCCTTATACAAACGCCGCGCCGCAATGGAAGAAGAAGGCAGCGGTAGCCGTTATCGACCGCGCGGCGGAACGTTTTCCGGAAAGCTTCGGCGCAAAGAACGGCCTGGCGTTGAAAAATGATATTCTTCGCCCTTCGCTTACGGTTTCTACCGAAGAGGCGGTGGCGCCCGGACAGGCGTTGCTGGTCAACGTAACGTACCGGAATGCGCCGAAAGTGTATTTTAAAATCGTAAAGTTAGATTTCATGCAGGCGCTAACGCGCAACCGCGACCATGACCGGCTGGCGGCTTATGCGAAGGCGAAAGCCGTACATACGGCTACGTTTGATTTGCCCGACGACGGCGACTTCCAGGAGCATGTAGCGGAGCTGGCGCTGCCGGCATTGGACGAGGGTTATTATGCGCTGCTGGCTTCGACGGAGGATGATTTTTCAAAAGACGCTACATGGGTAACGGAAACCAATCTTTGGATAACGAACATCAGCTATGTGAAAAGGGAAGACGAGGGGCGAGCCATTGTACAGCTACTCGACCGTACCGGCGGAAAACCGTTGAGCGGCGTTACCGCCCAATGCTACACCCGCGACTATAATTATAACCGGCGGCGGTATGAAATAAAATATGGCGCAACCTATACTTCCGATGCGGAAGGCAGGATAGCGCTCAACCCGGCAAGCGCAAAGGACCAGCACCGCAACACGTCTCTCCTTTTTACCAAAGGAACGGACAGCTACGCCGGCTGTGACGTATATTTATACCGGTATGCCAGTACGGACAAGCCGTCTTACCGGACGGCCTTTTTTACCGACCGCGCCATTTACCGGCCGGGGCAAACCGTCTATTTTAAAGGCCTCGTCTTGAAATGGGATAACGGGAAGGCAAAGATAGCGCCAAATCACCGGCAAGCGGTTGTTTTTTATAATGTCAATGGCGATAAAATCTCGGAGCTGGAAGTATCCGCCAATGAGTTCGGCTCGTTTGCCGGCAGCTTTGTCATTCCTGCAAACGGACTGACGGGAGCGATGCATATCCGGGCGATGGAGGCGGCAGGCTTCGTTCATTTTAATGTGGAAGAATATAAACGGCCGAAGTTTGAAGTGACGTTTGACGATGCGGAAAGCGCGGCGCGCCGGTTGGGCGAAGCGGTTACCGTATCGGGAAAAGCGAAAGCCTATGCCGGCAGCGCAGTGAGCGACGCCAAAGTAACCTACCGCGTGGTGCGCGAAGCCCGCTACCCGCTGTGGCGGTGGTGGCGGGGAGCAATGCCTTCTTCGCCGGCGCAGGAAATAGCGAACGGCGAAACGGTAACCAGCGCCGACGGGTCGTTTGATATTTCATTCACCGCTATTCCTGACGCGGGCGCGGACAAGGCGCTGTCGCCCGTGTTTCATTACGCCGTGTATGCGACGGTGAGCGACGTCAACGGCGAAACGCACGAAGCCAAAACCACCCTTTCCATTGGCTACCGGGCGTTGCTGCTCTCAACCCCGCTGGGCGAAAAAGTAAATCTGGACGGCCTGAAAGAAATTACCATCACCGCAACAAACCTGCGCGGAAAAGCTATCCCTGCCAAAGGAACGCTTACCGTATGGAAACTGCGCAGCCCCGGCCGCATCCTGCAACCCCGGCGCGGGCAGCGCCCCGACAAGTTCCTCCTTTCCCGTGCGGAATTTGAAAAACTTTTCCCCTACAGTATCTACGACGATGAAGACCGCTTCGAACAGTGGGAGCGCGAGCAGGCGTTTTCGGCAGCGTTCGACACGGAAGCTGCCACAACATACGCCCTCCCGGACGTGCGGCAATGGGCGGAAGGCAGCTACCTGGTTACGCTTTCGGCAAAAGACCCCTACGGCGACACGGTAGAAGACACGACCGTTTTCACCGGATTCCGGGCAACGGGCAACGGACAACGGGCAACGGAGGAGCTGTTGTTTGAAGTGTTAAACCCGGTAGCGCAGCCGGGCGAGGCAGTGAAAATCGTTGCCGGCAGCGCTTACGATAATGTACAGGCATGGATGGAAATTACCGGAAACGGTGGCGTGGCGTTGAAGCAGCAACCGCTTCGTTTTTCCCATAACAGGCAAATAGTAGAAATTCCGGTCACCGAAGCACATCGCGGCGGCTTTGGCGTATCATTGTTTTTTGTGAAGCACAACCGTGTGTACAGCCAAAATAAAACCATTCAAGTTCCTTTCGACAATAAAAAACTGCAACTCGAATTTGCCACGTTCCGCGACAAGCTGCAACCCGGGCAGGAAGAAGAATGGCGCATCACCATTAAAGACAACGCCGGCGGCGCCGTAGCCGCCGAATTGCTGGCGTCCATGTACGACGCCTCATTAGATGCGTTTGCGCCCAACAAATGGCATTTCTTCCCGTGGGAGAATAACGCAATAAGATTCCGGTGGAATACGAATGGCGCATTTCTATACAAAAAAAGCAAAGAAGCCGCGCGCAACTACCCCGCGATAGACGAGCAGCGGCGCGATTACGACCGGCTTATTTCGGCAGATTACTTTTTTGCAAACTATGGCCTTGCTAAGCAAGTGGCCAGCGTAGGCGCCGCCGGCATAAGAATAAGGGGAAGACAGTCAAATACCGCAGACGCTGTTATGGAAGATGGCGTAAGGGCATACGAATTGTCAGCGGCTATGCCGTCGGCGGCAAAGAGCGTCATTCCCGCTATGGAAGAAAATACCGGCGAGGCGGAAAGCGCCGCCGAAGAGGCGACAACAACTGCGCCCGCCGTGCCGCTCCGCAGCAACTTTAACGAAACGGCGTTCTTCTATCCGCAACTAACCACGAACGAACAGGGGGAGACAGTCCTTCGCTTTACCGTTCCCGAATCGCTTACCCGCTGGAACATGCAAGCCCTTGCATGGACAGCCGGCCTGCAAACAGGCTATGTGCAAAAAGAATTGGTTACGCAAAAGGAATTGATGATTTTCCCCAACGCGCCCCGCTTCTTCCGCGAAAATGACACCCTTTATTTCAGTGCAAAACTCTCCAGCCTCTCCGAAAAGCCGCTGGGCGTAACCGCGCAAATCCGCTTTTTCGATGCATTCACCATGCGGGAAATCGCCTTACTGGCGGCAGGGGAAACAGCGGCAAAAACCGTATCCCTGGCGGCGGGAGGCAATAGCGCACTGTCGTGGAAAATACATATTCCCGAAGGACTGCAAGCCGTAACGTATCGCATCACCGCCACCGCGCCGGACGAAGGAGGAAGGCAAACCTCCGACGGCGAAGAGAACACGCTGCCGGTACTTACCAACCGGATGCTGGTTACGGAAAGCCTGCCTTTACCCATGCGCGGCAATCAACCCAAACAGTTTGAATTTACCAAACTGCTGCATGCCGGAAGTTCTACGTTGCGCCATCATGCGTACACGGTAGAATTCACCAGCCATCCTGTTTGGTACGCGGTGCAGGCATTGCCCTATATTATGGAATATCCTTACGAATGCGCCGAACAGTCGTTCAGTCGCTACTACGCCAACGCCATTGCCGCGCACATTGCGCAGAGCAACCCGGAAATAAAACGCATATTTGACCTCTGGCGTACCTACCAGTCGGAGGCGTTGCAGTCAAATCTGGAGAAAAACGAAGAGCTGAAAAGCCTTTTGCTCGAAGAAACGCCATGGGTGCGCGACGCCCGCAATGAAGCGGAACGCAAGCAACGCATAGCCCTGCTGTTCGACCTCCACCGGATGAACAACGAGCAAGCCGCCACGTGGCGCAAAGTACAGCAGGCGCAAACATCCAACGGCGGGTTCGCGTGGTTTCGCGGCGGCCGCGACGACCGCTACATCACGCAACATATTGTGGCCGGCGTCGGGCACTTGCAAAAAATGAATATCCCCGCCAATGACAAAAGCATACTCGCCAAAGCCATTCGCTACATGGACGACCGGATGCTGGAAGATTTTAACGAAATAAAAAAGCAAGAGGCA
>JAITSM010000088.1 GCA_031287815.1 Prevotellaceae bacterium | reverse complement strand
TGTGTGTGTGTGTGTGTGTGTGTGTGTACTCTCGCAACGGTTTCCGGAGGGGGGTTCCGGAGCGCATGGTTCCGCCGGTCAACGGGGGGTTGTGTGAAAGATTTTTCATTGTGTTGTTTAGTGAGTTATGATAAGTTGGGCACAAAGGTAAAAAAGTTTTTTGGATTATGCGAATTTTTTTTTAAGCAGGCGAATTTTTAACGAATTTTAACACAGGAGGTGAAGGGTGAGGGGTGAGGGGTGAAGGGTGAAGGGTGAGGGGTGAGGGGGGGGGCGGCGGGCGCCAGCGCTCATACCTCATACTTCATACCTCATACTTCATACTTCAAAAAAAAATGCTATATTTGTAGCGGTATTTTAAAAACTTACTATTATGAAAACAACAACACTTTTAGCAGCAGCTATCGCGCCTTTTCTATTGGCGGGATGCCTTGGCGACCCGGTAGAACCGAAAATAAAAACCGCCTATGTAGCAATTATCGTAAATAACGGCGCCGGCCGCGACGGGTCGGTGAACTACTATTTCGAAGATGACGGCAGCATCGACAAAACCCCGTTTAACTACCGCATTAACGCCACCTACCGCTCCATCCAAATGCTGAACGACCGGCTGGGGCTGGTAACGAATGACGACGACGCCATCGTGAGCTTTGATATTATGGGGCGCATACTCGGTTCGCCGAAAACGGACAACATCGAAACGCCGCGCTTTATGGCCGCTACCGCCAACAACATCTTCGTTTCCAACTGGGGCGAGGAAACCGGCGAGGGCGAATACAACAGTTCGTTTGTTAGCGTTTTTAACCAATATGACTATTCTTTTCGTAAGAAACTGCCCTGCGGCTCCCAGCCGGAAGGCGTCCTCGCCTACAAAGACCGCCTGTTTGTGGCGACCGCCGCAGGCGTGGAAGTGTTCAATACGGTTTCTTCCGATTTTATCCCCGAATCAACCATTACAGCGTCCTCGTTGACGGGCAATGCCAAACGTTTTGTGGTGGATACTTTGGAAAATGTGTGGGTCTCTTACGCTAACGGCGGGTTATTGTGCTTCAACCCCGCATCGCGGGCTATTGTTCATGAGCTGTCGGGCGTACCGGTGGATGCGGAAACCGGCATGATTGCCGTGAACAAAAACGGAAGGAAAGTTATTAGCTATACCAACACTCCCGAAGAGAAGGTGGTCGCTATCGATATTTCCACCGGAGAACAAACCGATTTGATAAATCTTAGTTCCGATGCGCTGGTAGCATGGAGCTACCCTATCACCGCACTCGGCGTAAGCCCGTTTACCGGCGATATTTTCGTTGCCCGCACTGCGCCCAACGGAGAAAGCACGCTACTGGTTTACGATGAAACCGGCAAGGCGAAAAGCGAAACAAAGACCGGCATACATACCGGGCATATCACTTTCTTCGGCATAAGCTATTATTAAAATGGATAGCGGAACGGCGGCGCAGGCGAAATGCCTGTGCGCCCGCCCCCGCTTAGGGTACGGAGGCGCTAAAACGGCAGGTCGTCGCCGTCCGTCTGTTCGATGGCCGGCTCGGTCGACGGTACGGTTGCCGGGCGGTTATCGCTTTCGGGACGTTTCCCCAACAGGCGCATGGTGTCGGCTACAATTTCCGTAGTATAACGTTTTTGGCCGCTCTGGTCTTCCCAGTTCCTGGTACGCAGGCGGCCTTCAATAAATACCTGGCTGCCTTTGCGCACATGCTTTTCCACGATTTCCGCCAGATTCCGCCAAAATACCACATTGTGCCACTCGGTTTGTTCTTTTACGTTACCGTTGCGGTCTTTGAAGCGTTCCGTCGTGGCTATCGGGAGGGTAACTACGGCCACGTCGTTTTCCAGGTGTCGAATATCAGGATCCTTTCCGGCATTTCCAATCAACATTACTTTGTTTAGCATAAGAATGAATTTTTAGGTGAATAATCAGCTGCTAAGGTAAGAATAATTTTTGAATATTGAGGTATTTTCCTAAAAAAAGTGTAACCAAACGCGGCAGCGAATAACTGTCGAGTAGGTCGGGAGAAATGTTCAAATAGCCGGATTGTAAGGCGGGGGAAATTTCATGCAGGCCGATAGTGTAAAAAGTAGCATATAATGTTTGATGCGTCAGCTGGTGTTTGATTTCTTCGGAAATATGGCGGATTTTTAACGGAGAGGTTCCGAAAAGCGCCGCCCACTGTTCGCCGGCCATAAGTTTTTCGGGCGGCACGCGCGCGGCGGTTTCAATGAGCGGGAACTCGTACAGGCCTTGCCAGATGTCCTTTTTCGTACGCTTGCGGATGAATACGGAATTTTCGTACTGGATAAACAGGTAATAAAAATAGCGGGTGCGTACCGCCGTGCGCTTGCTCTTCACCGGGAATTTTTCGACGGATTTATGCGCAAACGCATAGCAGCCAGGCAGCAGCGGGCAGCCGGGGCAAAGCGGCCGGGCAGGCGTGCATACCAGCGAGCCGAAATCCATCAACGCCTGGTTAAAGTCGCCGGGATATGCGGAAGGAATCAGCTCTTCCGCTATTCCGGCAAACAGTTTTTTCCCGGCGCCGGTATCCACCGGCTCATCCATGCCGAACACGCGCGATAAAATACGGTAACCGTTGCCGTCAATAGCCGGCACGGCTTCCTTGAAAGCAAACGAGGCAATGGCGGCGGCCGTGTACGGCCCGATGCCTTTCAGCTTCAGCAACGCCTCTCGGGTACGCGGGAAACGCCCGCCGTGTTCCGCCACGATTTGTTGCGCCGTGCCATGCAAGTGGCGGGCGCGGGAGTAGTACCCCAACCCCTGCCACAGGAGCAGTACTTCGTCAAGCGGCGCGGCAGCCAAGTCCTGCACGGTGGGGAAGCGTTCGGTAAACCGCCGGTAGTAGGGTTCGCCCTGTTCTACGCGCGTCTGCTGCAAAATAATTTCCGACAGCCAGATTTTATACGGGTCGTTCGTTTGCTTCCACAGCAAGTCCCGGCGATGCGCACGATACCATTTCAGTAATTCCGCCGTAAAATCCATATCCTTGAAAAATGGGGTACAAAAAAATGGAAAGGAAAGAGGTGAACAGCGAATAAGGGCTCGCCGTTCACCTCTTACCGTTACCTGTTCTCAGTTATTTCAATTTAAATTCTTTTTTGAGCAACGGCACAAAATCCAGCTTTTCCCAAGCGAAAAATTCTACTTCTTTGGTTGTTTTTTTGCCGTCATAGCAGAGCGTTACTTTTTCTTTTACATTGTCGCGCCCGAAGTGCCCGTAAGCCGCCGTGCGTTCAAAGACAGGATATTTCAATCCGAAACGTTCTACAATTTTTGCCGGGCGCAAATCGAAAATATTAGCTACTTTTTCGCCTATTTGCGCATCGTCCCAAGGCACTTTGGAGGTGCCGTAGGTGTTTACGCAAACGCTTACCGGCTGCGCCAGCCCAATAGCATAGGCTACTTGCACCAATACTTCATTGGCTATTCCGGCGGCCACCAGGTTCTTTGCAATATGGCGTGCGGCGTACGCAGCCGAACGGTCTACCTTGCTGGAATCTTTCCCCGAAAAAGCGCCGCCGCCGTGTGCGCCCTTTCCGCCATAAGTATCTACAATAATCTTGCGCCCGGTGAGTCCTGTGTCGCCATGCGGGCCGCCGATAACAAACTTGCCGGTCGGGTTTACATGCAGGATATAATGGTCGTCGAACAGCTTGTGCAGCCGTTTCGGCAGCCGTTTAATAATGCGCGGCAGCAACACTTCCCGCACATCGCGGCGGATTTGCGCCTGCATTTTCGCTTCGGTATCGAAGTCGTCATGCTGCGTGGAGATGACAATCGTATGCACCCGCACCGGTTGGTTTTTCTCATTGTATTCAATCGTAAACTGCGATTTGGCGTCGGGGCGCAGGTATTTCATTTTTTTCTTTTCGCGGCGGATAGCCGCCAGCTCGAACAGCGCAATGTGCGAAAGCACCAGCGATATCGGCATGTATTCGTCAGTTTCGCTGGTCGCATAACCGAACATCATCCCCTGGTCGCCGGCGCCCTGCTCATCCGCTTTCTTGCGCACGACGCCCTGGTTAATGTCCGGCGACTGCTCGTGAATGGCCGACAATACGCCGCACGAATCGCCGTCGAACTTGTACGCGGCTTTGTCGTAGCCGATACGGTTAATAACCCGCCGCGCCACTTCCTGCACATCGACATACGCCGCCGAGCGCACTTCCCCGCCGATAACCGTAAGACCGGTGGTTACAAACGTTTCGCATGCCACTTTGGCTTCGGGGTCCTGGCGTAAAAATTCATCGAGTACCGCATCGGAAATTTGATCCGCTACTTTGTCCGGGTGTCCTTCCGACACCGATTCTGAAGTAAAAAGATAGTTTTTCATTTTTTTAATTATTAAAATTGTTACATTACAAAAACTGCATCTTTGTAGAAAAACCGGCTGTTGGATAGTAAAAATGCTTTTTGAAAAACTGGAGGCGAAAGGCGCCGGGAATCGTTTTAGCATTTTTTCCTGTGGTTGCAAGCAGTCAAATCTTTCCACGTTGGCGGCGCAAAGGTACAATATATTTTTAATATGGCAAAATAATGGAAAAAAACCCCAGGGTCGACGCATTTAGATTTTGATAAGCTCTAAGAGGAACTCCTTGCTCCACTTTTTTTAGTTGAAAATGGAAAGTTGAAAATGAATTATGAATTATGAATGACAACTGCCCACTGCCAACTGAAAACTGCCTACTGACTCCGGCGCCAGCCAACTCTTAACTTTTAGTTCTTAGTTCTTAACTCAAAAAAGCCGCCGGCATCTTTCCATACCGGCGTCTTTCATTTGAATAAAGTTCCAGATCTGCGTGCTTTGGTCGTACAGGGCTTCGTGGTTGCGAGGCAACCAGTCATGAGATTCTCTCATATTGATTCTCCTTTTTTTAGTTAATACTTTGGTTTCCTATTTATTGGGGGGTTCCCCCCTTGCGACGGGGGTCTCCCGCATTGCGACGGGGGCTCCCCCCATTTCGACGGGGGGAGCCCCCATTTCGATGGGGGAGCCCTCTTTTCCGCCTCACGGCGGCACAAACTGTTCAAATTTTAATCCCTTTTTATTTTGCATTGTTTTTTTTCCTATTTAAAGCCGGCCGGTTGCAGGGGCGAAAAATTTTTCGCCCCTGCTGGCGCCGTTCGGACGAGGTTGCACCTCGTCCGCCCTATCCACGGAGGCTGTGCCTCGTAAAACAGGTAAAACCTGTCGGGACAGGACAGACGAGGTATAACCTCGTCTGAACAGGGTTGCACAGATACGCCTTTATTATTTAATATAAGCAACCGCCTTTCTCCAACTTTTTGAAATGCGGGAGAAAACTAAAAAGGGCTATGCTAAATTTAGTTTCGGACGCATAAACCACTGGCGTAGCCATTCCCGCAACTGCCACAACCCGCACAGTGTTCGCATTGGAGCGTCTTGTAGGCATCGGTGCGGCAGCCTGGCCCGTTATTTGTCCACCAGTCATGCGATTTCCATCCTCCGCATCCAGTTGCAAAGGTTATTTTACCTTGATTAATCATACACAACACTTCTTCAAATGTAGGTAGCCGCCAGCCAATGTTGGTACACGCTGAATTTGCGGTTGCCCAGGTCGAACCACCGATTGGGGCGTTTTTAACCTCTATCACCACGCCGCTGCAACTAAACGTACTTGCTGCATCGGCGGCTAAATCCCGGCAATAACTACCTAAAGTAATTAATCCGGCACAACAACCGATAGCCCCCACCGCCTCATCTCTCAAACTGCATCTATATCCGGAACATTGGGTAGCGTCGGTGATAGAGGTGATACTTCCGGAATAAGTGTTTGCATTTACAGTAATAGAGCCATTGATGGTAAACGGCTGTGTCCCTTTTAAAGTATAGGTTCCGTTATTGTACGTTCCGGTCGTGATTTTAGCATTCGGCGGATAGTCGGAAACATAAGCGCACCAGTTGAATTTGCTGGCGGTAATGTTTAATTTAACGGTTACGGTGGCGCTGTAACTTCCGCTGGCGCCCTGCAACCAAAACCCTTGCCGGTTGCTGCCGTCATACGTAACGGAAGCCGCAGGCGAGGCAGCGGAAACGGCAGCGCGCGTCCACGAATTGCCCGAAGTGGTGTTATCACTGTTTACCGTGATGTAATCTACCCACACCCATACTTTGGAAAGGTGCGTGGCGTCGCGCGAACCGGCGTTCCACCACACGCGGAAAGACACGGTTTGGCTCGTATAAGTTGCGCTGACAGGCTCTACATACGTTACCTGTGCGCTTGCTGCCACGCTTGCAAGCATGGTTAAAAGAAAGAAAATTTTTTTCATACTATTATTATTTAATGTTTATAGTTTCCTGTTTAAGGATTATCGGCATTTTGTCTATGTTCTGTTTCCGCAGCTTCGGGGCTGTTTCCAAACACAAACTTTTTTACTAAAACAACCCCTTGCTACGAATTTTTATTCACTGCCCATTTATCCAACTTTTACTCCTGTGGCGTTTTCTGTAAAAAATGTAAACGTGAATTTCTTATTTTCTACTATAGGTCTTCGCTACCTGTACACCAAAACAAGAAATCCACGTTATATGTGATTTTCGTATTCTCGGTGTACTGAAAGTGCGAAGTTTTAGTAGGAGAATAAAAGCCGGGTTTTATTACCGCTTAAATATTTAAAGAACGACTATAACGACACAAATATAAAACAATATTTTTTATCTGCAAACTTTTTTTACCGGCGGATTCAACATTCCATAATATACGCTTCCACCGGCTTATTCACTCCGCCTCCTACTTCGACAGCTCCAGCATCCGCAGAATCGATTTTTCCGCTTTCTTTCGGATGGCTTCCGCTACGAAAATTTCCGGCTGTTCGTCTTTTAGGGTTTGGTATATTTTTTCGACGGTGGTCAGTTTCATAAAATGGCAGTCATTGCATGCGCCGCAGTCGTCGGCAAGGGCGGAGGCGGGCGCGGTAATGCCCGGAAGCGAAAGAAATGCCTTGTGCGGGCTCTCCTTTTGCATCTGGAAAATAACGCCGGGCTCCGTTACTACAATATACTTCTGCGCCGTATCTTCTTTGGTAAAACGCAACAGCGCCGCCGTAGAACCGATAAAATCGGCCAGCAGCAAAACCGGCTTCTTGCATTCGGGGTGCGCCAGCGTCTTGGCTTCGGGATGCTGCTTCTTTAACTCTACCAGTTTCTCTACAGAAAACGCCTCGTGCACATGGCAGGCGCCGTCCCATACCAGCATATCCGGACGTCCGGTAATACTTTTGATATAATTCCCCAGATTCCTATCGGGAGCGAAGATAATTTTTTCATCTTTAGGCAAACTGTTAATAATTTTCAACACATTACTGGAAGTGCAGCAAATATCTGTGAGCGCTTTTATTTCCGCGCTGGTATTGACATACGAAATGACCGTATGGCCGGGATGCTGTTCGATGAATGCCTTAAAATCCGCCGGGTGGCAGGACTCCGCCAATGAGCAGCCGGCGTTCAGGTCGGGCAATAATACTTTCTTTTGCGGCGATAATATCTTCGCTGTTTCCGCCATAAAATGCACGCCGGCGAACACTATTATATCCGCGCCGGTGGCGGCTGCCTGTTCCGACAGCTGCAGGCTGTCGCCTACAAAATCGGCTATTTCCTGCACTTCGGGGCGCTGGTAAAAATGCGCCAGTATGACGGCATTTTTCGTTTTTCGCAGTTGGTTTATTTGGTCGTTTATCATAAAAATTTTTTCACATTTTCAACCATATTTATTTTCTTAAAAAATAAAAAAAATAAAAATTTATCTTCTTTTTTGGTTATTATAAGCTGTGTATTTTGTGTACAAAAATTTCCCTGTCCACTTTGAATTTTCCGATTCTTGTTTTGTTCATCCTTTATCAACAAGCCCGGCGGAAAGGGGCGCTTGATTATTTTAATTTTATTAAATTTTCACACATTATAAACAATTTTTTTATGTTCATATTTTACCCGTTTTCCACCGTTGTTAATATCCGTTTTCCGGTGGAAAAAGGGTGTATTTAAAAAGATATTTTTACTTGCCGTTTTCATAACTATTTTTAATACTACCCTGCCCCTGTTTTTCCAAAAATAGTTTTCATTTTTTAGTAAAAGAAATGAACAAAACCGCAAACATTTTATTAAAACCAACGGCATGTAAAACCGCACAAAGATACGAATAAGAATTATGAGTTATTTCCCCACAGATGGACACAGACTTTTTTAGTTGAGAGTGGAGAATTGGCTGGCGCCAGCCAACTCTTAACTTCTAAATATTCTCTCCACCGCCTCCCATAGCAGTTGTAACCATACCGGCATGTTCACCTCCGCTGTTACCTGCAGCAAAAACAGTTGTATTTTTAATCCTATTAGTTTTAGTTTCCTATTTTTTTGTATTTTTGTAACCGCTTTAATATAAAAGGTGCCAAAGCACCGAAGCTATTATAGCTCCTTTTTCGGGTGCTATGGCACCTCAGCCGATTCAATATGGTTTAGCGAGAGTATTGATCAGCGTGAAACAGGGGCTATATTTATTTTGCCCCTGTTGTATGTAAAGAACATTTTAGTTTTTCTCGGTTGTGCGATAAAAACCTAATGATAGCAAACTATGGCGTTATTTAGAAGCTGTTTTTTTGCTTCTATGTTGTTATATTATGCCGGTTAAATTTTACAACTGGTAATAACAGCGAACAACGCCCATTGTGCCCAGATCTCCATCATTTTGATCGTTCCATTCACCGCACACATATTCAAGCCATACAGCTTCATCTAAGACGGTACCGTCTTCTCGGCCGTTGTCGTTAGAGTACCACGAGCATTGGTCCGTATACACGGTACTGTTATGTACACCAATTTGGCTCGCCCATCCTAGCAGGTCAGGTTTGGGCAAACATCGAGAATTGTATGAGCGCAATGCTGTTACAAACTCAGCACTTGAATTGAATGATCCAGCGAGGGCAGCGTAAGTCAGGCGGGTGGGCAATAACCATCCGGGTGGGCATATACCCTGTACGTTGCCGGTTGAACCGCTTGTGCCACCTGCATAGGAAGCGTAAATTTGCTCCCACGTATAAGCCCTGCCGCATTCCTCTTTTGTGCAGCCGCTAATGACAGAGCCTACGGTAGTACTATTATAGCTTGCTAATTTTACATTCTGCGCCAGCCACCATTTATTGTCAGGCATCAAAACAATCCGGTATAATTCATTATCGCGAGCATCTTTTATATACGCCTCCCAATTCTTTGCACCGCTGCTGCGTTGTTGGCAAAGATACGTTGTATTCATATATAAATCGCTTCCCTGATAAGGGCAGAAAACGGCCGGGCAAGCTGTTTCATCCATAATCGTCGTGGGGGTAATGGTCAATGCCGAAGCAGCGAGTGTTGTTCCGGTTACTGTTTGAGAGGTTATGCCGTTAGAGGCTATCAATATAAACGGCGGCGTGCCTCTGAAAGTATAAGTTCCATTAGCCACTGTTACATTTGGCGGATAGTCGGAAACGTAGGCGCACCAGTTGAATTTGCTTGCGGTAATATTTAGTTGTACGGTAACGGTAGCGCTGTAACTTCCGCTGTCGCCCTGCAACCAGAACCCTTGCCGGTTGCTGCCGTCATATGTAACAGAAGCCGCGGGCGAAGCGGCGGAAACGGCGGCGCGCGTCCACGAATTGCCCAAAGTGGTGTTATTACTGTTTACCGTGATATAATCTACCCACACCCATACTTTGGAGAGGTGCGTAGCATCTCGCGAGCCGGCGTTCCACCACACGCGGAAAGACACGGTTTTGTCCGTA
>JAITSM010000036.1 GCA_031287815.1 Prevotellaceae bacterium | reverse complement strand
TACTAAAGCCGATTTTGAGCAGCTTGCAAAATATTCCTCAGTCCGTGAATTAACAAATTTATGGGGGCTCTCCGGATACGCCAACGGCTTTAGCATGGACGACGTGAATTGGGCCGCCGGCTACTGGTCTGCTGCGGCGAGCACTCCCTCCACTGCTATTGTCTTTCACTACAATAAGAGTGGCTACTTCAACCCACTAACGGAGGATTACAAGCGTTTTGGGTATCCGGTTAGGTGCGTGAAGTAGTGGCGGGAACTCATTAATTTTTAAATGTGCTAATGTGATTAATTAAAAGAGGGAAGATATTAAGAATGAACAACATTTTACACAGAGGACTATTAATAGTCATTGCGCTGATTAGTTACGTAACCGTATCGGCGCAACAACTGGCAGTGGAAAGTTTTACGCGGGACGATAGCGACCAGGCAGCGCGTATTACCAGCCCGCGCAGAGACCAAAACAACAAACTATGCGCCATTGTGAAGATGGAAACCTTATTGCTATTGCAAGATTTCACATTTGATGCCGGAATGACAGGTATTGTAGATAGTGAACAAAAAACCGGCGAAATCTGGATTTACCTTTCGCCGGGCACACGGCGAATATCTATTCACCATAAATACATAAAAGCGGTACGCAATTACGAATTCGGTGAGGTGCTGAAAGAAGCTACGGTGTATATTCTAAAACTAAAATCGGGTGCGGTACGAACGGTAGTAGAAGAAAATATCACGCTTCAATATTTAGAAGTACTTTGCGCGGTAGAAGGCGCTACTATCAAGATAGACGACGAAGCGCCGGAGCCTTTTACCAACGGGAAATTTCACAAAGCGTTTTTGTATGGAAAACACCGCTACATGGTAGACGCGCCCATGTATCACCCTGAAAGCGGCATTACAGAGATAACGGCAGAAAAAACAACATCTTTTACAGTTAACCTGAAGCCTAAATCCGGCAAATTAGTTATTGACACGCAACCCGAACAGGGGGCAGATGTGTTCATTGATGATGAAAAGCGCGGACAAAGCCCGCTGACATTAGATAAAATGCCTAGCGGCGAACATGCGGTGCGGGTAGTGAAAACACTCTATTTGCCGGCCGATGAAAAAACTACTGTAGACGACGGACAAACCACTACGGTAAATATTGCTATGAAACCCAATTTTGCCGTTATTACACTGACAACGCCCGACGGCGGAGATATTTATGTCAACGATGAAAAAAGGGGCACGGCACAATGGAGCGGCCGGCTCACGCCCGGACAATACAAGGTGGAAGTGCGGAAACTGTCGCACCGCAGTTCGGTAACCACCGTTGTTAGCGAAGCGGGAAAAGATAAGACTGTTTCGCTTGAAGCGCCAAGCCCCATCTACGGTTCATTAGAAGTAAAAGAAACGAATGTAAAAGCGAACATATTCATTGATGGAGAAAAGCGCGGCACCACACCGGTCATCCTCAATCGTATATTAGTGGGCAGCCACACTATAGAACTGCAGGCGGAGGGTTACAAATTACACCGGCAATCGATAGAGGTACAGGAAGGAAAAATCCTGCCGGTGTCTGTCAAGTTGCAGGAAGAAGAAAAAATATCACTTAAAATCACGGCCAACACCAATGCGGCAGTATCGATAAATGGAACGCATGTAGGCCATACGCCCACAACTGTAGAAAATCTCTCGAAAGGGAAAAAAAAGGTTTCTTTTCGGGCATCCGGATACAAATCGCTAACCAAAAAAATAACCATTGAGCCCGGTTATAACGAAATATATGGCGAGTTAAAATGGAAACCGCCCGTCAAACCTGTATACTTGATAGAGTACCGTATGTCTCCACCCACTTCCCACTTTGGCTTTTCAATAGGTTACTGCAAACAATGGGGCGGATATCTTCAATATAGAACGGATTTGCTTCAAGCAGAAGATAAATATCTTACAGAAAGTATGCTGAACGATGTAGATGAAAATTTTCCCGGCGGCGAGAAAAAATATTTCAGGTCATCCATTACGGCAGGTGCCATGTTGCGTCTTTTTAGTTTTATGTATGTGTATGGCGGCTTGGGCTACGGAAAATACGGAGCGGTATATAAAGCTAAAATAGATAAAGATTCAGATGCATTTTATACCCCTGAAACGTATTATAACGACGGATTTTATACCGCTGGGCTAATTAAAGGAGTAGAATTGGAATGCGGCATCACTTTTAAGGTTTTGAACTTTGCTGCTTCAGTGGGATACAGCACTATTGCCGGCTCGAACTTCGGAGAATTGCATTTTGGAATGGGCATAGATATTAAGGAATTTGGATTATGAAAAATCTTTCTATTATAACGCAAAGCTTCAGCCAGCTTGGCTGCATATGGGGATATTAATATCGTATTAAGTAACCTCAGTAGGCATGCATCCCGCCGAGGAAGTAGCTGACGCCGAAATAGGTCATCAGGACGCAGGCAAAGGCCAGTACCGACAGCAGATTGAAGAGCAGGGGAGAGTCCCTCTTCTTTACCAGGCGCAAATGCGTTACCATGGCGTAAACCACCACCGTAATCAGCGCCCAGGTTTCCTTGGGATCCCATCCCCAGTAGCGCCCCCACGACTCGTTTGCCCACACAGCGC
>JAITSM010000180.1 GCA_031287815.1 Prevotellaceae bacterium | reverse complement strand
AACTTTAAGGAAGGCATCCACTTTTTAAGCAATTATGAAGTAAAGGAAGAAGGCTGTCTGCTACCTGTTCGCTGTGTCGTTTATACCCGCGCCGGACTCGTACAAATGGCTTATCATATCCGATGCGGCTATTCGCGGCAGTTGTGCAATTGGGCGGAAGGGATTATTACGGGAAAACCTGTCCGTAACAGTATGGTTAAAGCACTTCCAAGCAGACGCAATCACAACCGGCTGACAAGTGAACGGCTCATTCACCTGCTGGCGCTGGCCAACCGGATAGATGACGCGGCATTGCGCAACGAGATTGTCGAACAGCTGACAGGAAGATGCTAAGAAGATATTCGCAAATAATTTAGAAAAAGCGGGATATTTTCCCGCTTTTTTTATGGTGTTTTTATTTCCAAGCCAGTAATGGGTATCGCTTGGCGGTGAGGCGATGCGCTGTCGTCGGTAATGACTGTTTCAAACGTCATGGAATATTCATACAGCCCATCGCGGCGGCGCACGCGGGAGAGGGTTTTGCGTGTTAGCTTTCCGTAACAGGTAGGTGTTCCTGTCCAGCCATGCAACAGGCGGTGGGTTTGGCGCAGCAGGTCGAAGATTCGGGCGGCTTTTTCGCGCTGTTCGGCGGGAGCGCTGGCCGAGGTGCGGTTTAAAATCATGTCTACAATGCGGATTTGCACAGCAGCCTGTCCCAGCTGTATTAATTGCCCTTCGTTGCCGTATTCGACGTTCTGTACGTCGATAAGGGCACAGGGAAACTTCACCGGCGGCATGCCTTCATAAAAGTCCACCTGTCCCCAATCGAGGTCAACGTATGCAAAGAGTGGGCCTACGGCAGCGGTGTGCGTGAGGTGGTTTTGAATGTCTGTCAATAGTTGCTTCATTTTATTATGTTTTTAAGTTTACGTTCCAGTTCCGCATCAATGAGTTTATCCATCTCCGCGCTGTCGCCGATAAATTGGCGTTTCGGTATTTTTGGCGTGCCTTCATTGTGGTAGGGGGCGTAGTGAGCATCGCTAAATACGGTTACATTGCCAGGTTGCGGGTCATAACTTATACTTCTTTTAAGAAACCCGCCTTCCATATTGTGGCCTATTAAAATTTTTCTAACAGCATCTGTCGGATGTTTTGATTTTTTTGGCGGATGCGTCCGTCGTTTCACGTCCGGCCATGGTGTTAGCCCTCGGTTTAAAAATCCCTGCCGGTCGAAATTTTGGGTAAAGAAATCGACGGCGGTTTTACCCACTATCGTAGGCGCCCCGCCAGGGCCGGTGTCGTTGATGAACTTATTTACATCCACAGCCATTTGGGCGAGGTTCTTCACAAACTGTTCCGGTGTCATTAAGTTAAATTTAAACGGTGTTTATTCGGTATTTAAAAATGTTTTTGTATCTTTGCTGCCGAAAGACAGATGCCGTTATTTGCGTGAGAGGACAGAATTTTTCAAAAATACGGATGGCAGCAATGCTATCCGTTGTTTTTATGGCCTTTTAAACGATTTCAATACTCCCCCATTTATTATTATGATTTCTGTTAAATTTTGCCTGTTACTAACGTTCCACTGCCTTGCAACTACATCCTGAACGTGTATGTCCGATATCATTTCTGTTGTATGTATAATTGCAATATTTGACTTTCTTGCTGCCTTACCAATGTTTATACTTAAGTTCGCCTTATTAGTACGTTTAAACTCCACTATCAGGTCGTTCATAAAAGCGTCCGGGTTGGATGCAGGGTGTAATTTTACATAACTATGTCCTAAATATCGTTCTCTCAATGTTTTTTCTTTTTTATCTATTTGTGGCAGCAACCGTATATTCTCATATCCATTATCCAGCAGTAAGGAGGCTATTTCGCGGTTAGCCGGAGCCTCGCTTGCCTTATCCACCAGCCGGTGCTCCTTATATGTTTTACCGCTTCCGGTGGTTCGTTCCACGAACGCCACCTCGTCTGGTAGTTGCAGCAGGGCTTTATCTTCTACCCATCCCGGCGCGCGGGCATTTCTTGCAAAATAGGGGTGTCTGTCTGTTATCAGCTCGCCGGTGTCGGCGGGGTTTCCCTCCAGCCCTTTTGCGGGAGGTATATCTTCCGGCACCGCGTCGGTGGCAGCCGGCGCGTCGGTTGTTTTCCAGTCGCATTTGCAGTTATATTCATTGCCTGGCTGGTTACGTGACCAGAAAGGGTCATCCTGCGGCAATATCAGGCCAACGAACGCCAGGTGTTCCGATCGCGGGCTGGCGCTGGACGTTTGCAGCCATTCGATGTTCGGGTATAGAAATTTTTCTTCACCAAAGCGCTGCCATTGCTTGGCTGTGCGGCTGCGGGCGACCATGGTGTTGTATTTTGTGCGCTGGTGGGCGTTATATACGCCGATGCGGGTTTTTGCGTATTTTTGAAACTCGTCTTTCGACATGCCGCTTTGCCGGGCAGCTTCCAGTTGCCGGCAGAGGTCATACGTCTTATATGTTCCGAAGCGCCCGGCGTTGATGCGCAATTGTTCTTCCAGTTCCGGGTGCTGCCGTCCGGCCCCGAAAACGTTAGTAACCGCCTTGTCGAAGCCGCCGGCATAGCGTTGCAGCAGGCGGTCGTTCACGCCGCCGGTGCCGTTGTCGTACAGGTCGTCAATCAGCTGGTCGTCGCCTTTGAGGGCAAGCAGTGGCGTAGCGTGATGGGCGCAGGGCTGGGCGTGTGTATGTGTGCACGCGCAGGGATGTGCGTACAGTTCCGTCAAGGCTCGTATGTGGGGGTCGGCGGCCAAGCCTGTCGCGTTGCCTACCCCTTCCCGAAAGGGTCGGCTTCGCGGGATTTAACCCCGGTGATGGTAATGTTGTATTTATCAATAAAGTATTGTGGGTCTATGTCATAATTTGCCAGCAGCATCTCTTCAATAGCCCGCATTTGCTCCGGCGTATATTCTGCGCTGTCGTCCCATTCAAAGGTATAGCCCTGCACCGGGAATCCGTGCAGCAGCATTTTGGGCAGCAGCTGAAAATTGATAAGGAATTTGAGGCGGATGGCAAATGCGTTCTTTATTTCTTCAAAACCGCCTTCATGCACTTCAGCCTGGCTGAGACTGCTGCCATCCTCGAAAGCCATTGTTTGCCCGGCCAGCCCGATGGATATTTCCTTATTCGCGCGGATTATCCGCTCATCAAACACTTTAAAGGCGTCGCCCTTGGTGGTTTCCAAAAGGTCGAGTTTTACGCCGGCCGGGAAGAAACCCCATGTGTTATTGCCGAAGTTGGATAGCATATTTTCCACCTTCACACGATCGGAGTCGTTGCGGGTTTCGGTGGTGGCGTAGATAATAGGGATGCCAAAGCGTTCGGCAAAATTGTCCCAAAATATTTGCACGTGTTTCTTGCTTATTGCGTGTACTGATATTTTCAGGTACCGTCCTAAATCCTTCGGCGTTCCGGCTTCTACCGTCCACGGCACGAACGGGCCGCAGCGATAAGGCAGGCCCCTGCCCGGCTCATCGCCCGCATCGCGCAGGATAACGCCGTATTCCGGGCACACGTTATTGCGCGGGACAAGTTCTACGCTGTCAAAATACAGCTTTTCGTTCATTAATATGACGTTACCGAGTTGAATAAGGCTGTTGCCGTAGTATTCGGCATCCATGGCGATGTTCATAAATTGCCAAAACCAGGGCGCCTCGAACAATGCGGTAATGTCGTAATTTTCTTTACCGCTTTTGTCGGTAAGCTTAAATTTCCGTTGCATAACGCCCAGCTTTGTCCGTTCCACTACGCCGGATACATGCGTATCAATGCCGGTGGTGAAGTCATATATATTATACAGGTTGGCGCGTTTCGGGTTTTCTATGTTAAGGGCCTGCTGATGGGCGGCCCGCCACTGGGCGATATCGTTCTTAACCAACCGGGCGGCCTTTACATCCAGTTCGGTAATCACCTGCCGGGCGCGTTCAATCAGCTGCGCGGTATCGTCTTTTTTAACCACTGCCTGCGGGTCTGTGTATGTTACTTCGTAGTTCATTAGTCTATC
>JAITSM010000178.1 GCA_031287815.1 Prevotellaceae bacterium | reverse complement strand
CCTGCCTCTGTAACTCCCTGTTCTGTAATACCAATATTTGACTGAGTAAGTCAAAACGGAGACCGGGTGCAAAATTACAAATAATATTTGATATTCAGGCAAAAATAAATAAAAATTTTAAAAATTCTGTTCTTTTTGGCGGAAAAAGGAGGGGTGGTAAAATGTATAATGGATAATGGTGAATGTCTTTTGTGGCGCAAGGTAATTCTCCATTCTCCATTCTCCATTCTCCATTCTCCATTCTCCATTGAAAAGGCGCCAGCTACTGCCAACTGAAAACTGCCAACTGCCCTTCGGCGCAAGCTAACTCTTAGTTCTTAACTCTCCCGGCTCACGGCTAAAATATCAGCCGCTTTAATGTGTCGGAAAGGCGTATGCAAATTTTTTGCAGCATCAGGTGCCGTTCCGATAACAGCGCTACCTCTTCCTGATTGTTGGCGGCCTGCGCTGCTTGCAGTTGTTGCGAAACCTCGTCGGCCGTAGCCTTGACGCGGCGCGCCTTGTACACTAAAATCGACTTGGGAATCGCACGCGGCAACCGCAACGTTTCCGGCTCTTGCGAATCGGCGTAGTGCTGCACGGTTAGCGGCGGCAAGTCCGATATAATGTGAATAGCCATTTCCGACAATGTACGGTCGGGGTGATTGACAAAATACTTGACGCATTCCTCGTCGCTTTTATCAGCCAGTTGGAGATATTCATCAAACAATTGCCGGTATTGTGGATTTTTCAATTCCA
Organism: Prevotellaceae bacterium; assembly: GCA_031287815.1. Classification (GTDB taxonomy): domain Bacteria; phylum Bacteroidota; class Bacteroidia; order Bacteroidales; family UBA932; genus JAIRKX01. Next base: position 4,841 of record JAITSM010000178.1, on the reverse strand, counting down.
GCTCGTCGTTGTGCAATTCGTTTTTAATGTACTCCGCCACGCTGACCGTGTGTTCCTGTTCGCCGTGCCTGCTCGTAAACAAATGCCGCGTGCCGTATTTCAGCAGATAGCAAATAATCTCTTCTTCGGCTTTTTCAAAGTATTGATTGGGGTCTGAAACCTCCGGCGGCGCAATGGATTTAGGTGTTTCTTCAGGTTTATCCGGAGGATTGTACGGCCTGTTGCCGTACAATTTTTCGTGGCGGTATTTCGCAACTTCCGACCACAGCACCTCTTCGCCGATATTCATCAGGCGGCTGCATTCCTTGACATACACCGTGCGCGTAATAGCGTCGGGAATGGCGCCGATGCTGCGTACCACATCTTTTATCAGTTCCGCCCGCCGGAGCGGGTCGTTTTGGGCGTCGTCGCTCAGGAGTTTTGTTTTGAATGAAAGGAAATCTTTTTCGTTTTCTTTCAAAAAATCTTCAAACTCCGTGCTGCTGTGTTTGCCGGCGAAGGAGTCGGGGTCTTCGCCGTCGGGGAATAACGCCACTTTCACGTTCATTCCTTCTTCCAGCAGCATGTCGATGCCGCGAAGCGAAGCCTTGATACCCGCCGCATCGCCGTCGTAGAGCACGGTTACGTTGGGCGTAAAGCGTTTGATAAGGCGGATTTGATCCGTCGTCAGCGAAGTGCCGCTCGACGCCACCACATTCTCAATGCCCGCCTGGTGCATGGAGATAACGTCGGTGTAGCCTTCGACCAGGTAGCATTTCTGCAAACGGACAATGGCGTTCTTCGCCTGGAAGATGCCGTACAGTACGGCGGATTTGTTGTAAATTTCACTCTCGGGCGAATTAAGGTATTTGGCGACGCTCTTATCCTGCCGCAGCGTGCGTGCGCCGAAAGCAATGACGCGCCCGCTGAGCGAATGAATGGGAAACATAACGCGCCCCCAGAAACGGTCAAGCAGTTCATCGCCTTTTTCAATGGAGAGCCCGGTGGATATTAAAAATTCTTTTTTGTAGCCTGCCTTCAATGCCGCATCACTAAACGCCAGCCGCCGGTCTAAGGAATAACCCAGCTGAAATGTACGAATGGTTTTGTCGGTAAATCCGCGTTCGCGAAAATAGCTTAACCCGATAGCCTGCCCGTGTGGATGCGACCACAGTTGCTCGCTGAAATACTCCTGTGCAAACGCAGAGAGCACCATCATGCTTTCGCGGTTGTTGTTGGCGGTTTGTTCTTCGGGCGTCAATTCGTGTTCGTGCACTTCGATGTGGTACTTGCGCGCCAGGTATTTCAAGGCTTCCACGTAGGTCATGCTTTCGTGTTCCATCACGAACCCCACCACATTCCCTGCCTTCCCGCAACCGAAACATTTATAAATTCCCTTCGAAGGCGACACGCTGAACGACGGCGTCTTCTCGCCATGAAACGGACAGCACGTCCAATAATTCATCCCACGCTTTTTGAGCGTCAAGAAATCGCCTATCACTTCCGTAATGTCAGCAACATTCAGTATCCTGTTTATGGTATCGCGGTCGATCATTTAGTCGTTAGTTACCTCCCCCCAGCCCCCTCCGAAGGAGGGGGAGTTAGCTTCCTCCCCTTTGGGGAGGGCGGGGGGAGAGGTGGTCATTAGTCATTAGTTTAAGGTTTCCGGCGTCAGCCTACATCATACATCATACATCATACATCCTACTTCCTACTTCATACATCAAAACAGCTGTTCCGGATATACTCCGTCCCTGTGTAGTTGCGCCAGCCGCTGCACTACTGCCGGGCGGTCTTCGCGGTAAGTAACGCCGAACCATTGGGAGGTGGTGGGAAGGACGCGCACCGTCGCCGTGCGGCTTTGGATAAGTTCGTTCACCGCATAGGGAATATAGAATTCCGCTGTCGGATTGTGGCCGTTTGCCCGCAAAAAATCTTCGAACAGCCGCTCGGAGTGGGTGAAGTAGCCGGGCGTGAAACCCCACATATTCATGGATACCGGCGTGCCGCCGGCAAGGATAACCGCATTGTTCCCGTCGTCGATATACCGGATTTGCCCATTTACGCGTTGAATTTGGTGGCGTTCGACGACGCCGGACAAGCGCTGTTCGTCGTTCACTTCGCATACGCCGCGCGACACGCCGCCGGTTTCCGAGAGCGTATTCTCCACCTGAAAGCCAACCATGCAATAGTTGTCCTGCTCCACAGCTACGGACTGCAAGTAAGCAGCCAGTATACGAAACGAGTCGACGCCGTAATAATCGTCGGCATTGAGCACGGCAAACGGCTCGCGAATCACCGGCGCAGCCATCATCACGGCATGGTTGGTGCCCCAGGGCTTGGTACGCTCGGGCGAGTAGCTGTAGCCCTCCGGGACATTTTCGATTTCCTGCAGCACAATATCGCAGGAAATATTCCCGCCGAAACGCCGGGCAAAAATTTCAAATTCCTTTTCAAAAGAGCGGCGAACGACAAAGACGACCTTTCCAAATCCGGCGCGCAGGGCGTCATAGACAGAATAGTCCATAATGACTTCGTCGTGCGGGCCTACGCCGTCCAGTTGTTTTAATCCGCCATAGCGGCTCCCCATGCCGGCAGCCATCAGTAAGAGCGTTGGTTTCATATTCAAGGATTCAAATTAAATATTCAAAAATTTAAGATTTCGGCGAAGATACAATAATTTTTTCAATGTGATTAACTAATGTGCTAATGTGATTAACTAATGTGCTAATGTGACTAATTTTTCAATGTGACTAATTACTCCGGCGCCAGCCCAATTAGTCACATTAGCACATTAATCACATTAGCACATTAAACAATTAGCCACATTAGCACATTAATCGCATTAGCGCATTTTTTGTATCTTTGCCGGACAAAAACCATTCATGATACAACTGCTTCCCGACCATATTGCCAACCAGATTGCCGCCGGCGAGGTGGTGCAACGCCCCGCATCGGCATTGAAAGAATTATTGGAAAACGCTATCGACGCCGGCGCAACCAGCCTGACGGTTATCCTTGCCGACGCGGGGCGCACATTGCTGCAAGTCGTGGACAATGGTTGCGGCATGAGCAGCGCCGACGCCCGCATGGCCTTCGAACGGCATGCTACCTCCAAAATCCGCCAAATGGACGATTTGAATGCGATTACTACCTTCGGGTTTCGCGGCGAGGCGCTGGCGTCCATTGCCGCCGTGTCGGAGGTCGTTCTCAAAACGCGGCGGGAGAAAGATGAACTTGGCACGCAAGTTGTGATTTCCGCATCGGAAGTTACGGCGCAGGAACCGGTGGCCTGTAATGCGGGAACGTCCATTGCGGTGCGCAATCTGTTTTTCAATGTGCCTGCCCGGCGGAAATTTTTGAAGTCCGACAATGTAGAATTGCGAAACCTGGTTATCGAAATGCAGCGGGTAGCCCTGTGCCATCCCGAAGTGGCCTTCACGATGCAGCACAACGGCGCCACCCTCTATAACCTGCCTTCCTCCAACCTGCGCCAGCGTATCGTCGCCCTGATGGGCAAAGATATTAACCAGCGCCTGATAACCGTGCAGGTCGATACGTCGGTGGTGCGTATCTCGGGATTTATCGGCAAGCCCGAAAGCGCGAAACGCACGGCCAGCGAGCAATTCTTTTTTGTAAACAATCGCTTTTTCAAAAGCCCCTATTTCCAAAAAGCCTTTACCAACGCCTACCAGCAGCTTTTGCCGGAAAGGCTCTACCCGGCATTTTTCATTTTTTTCGATTTGCCGCCCGACAAGATAGATGTCAATATTCATCCGGCAAAAATTGAAGTTAAATTTGAAGAGGAACAAATTATTTTCCAAATGCTGTATGCCGCCGTGCGCGAAGCATTGGGGAAGTTTGCCGTAGTGCCGTCCATTGATTTCAATATGGAGGGCGCGCCGGCGATTCCGGCCATGCGCAAAGGCGCGCCGGTTACGTTGCCGTCCCTTCACATCGACCCCTCGTTTAATCCGTTTGACGAAAAGGGAAAACAAAAATCAACGCCCGGCGCATTTTCCGGCTCGGTCCTCAGCGGATGGGAAAAACTGTATGAAGGATTGCCGCCCAGCAAGCAGTTCGAAGATATTCCCGAAGAAAAAATGCCGGAACAGTTATCGGTCGAACGCTTCGCCCCGGAGCCTGCGCCCTGCCTGGTGAAAGGGAAATACATCCTCACGCCGGTGAAATCGGGATGGATGATTATTGACCGCCGCCGCGCCCGGCAACGTATTTTATACGAACGCTTCCTGCAAAACCTGTGGCGCAACCTGGAGGAAACGCAACAGGAGATTTTTCCGCAAACCGTTACCCTGCCGCCGGCGGATTACGTTTTACTGGAAAGCGTGCTGGAAGATTTGGCGCACACAGGTTACGACATCCGCCCGTTCGGGAATAATACGGTGGTTGTAAACGGGCAACCGGCGTCGTTTCCCCCAATGGACGCCGCGCAGTTGCTGGAAGAATTACTGCACGCCCTGCACGAAAATACCGCTGATTTAAAAACGCAACGGCAGGAAAAACTGGCGCGCTCCCTCTCCAAAGCGGCGGCCGGAACGGCCGCCGAGCCGCTGAATATGCCGGAAGCGCAGGCGCTGGTCGATAACCTCTTTGCCTGCAAAGAGCCCTCGCTCTCGCCCGAAGGCAAGCCCACCCTGCAAATTATCACTGTGGAAGAAATAGATAAACGTTTCCTGAAGTAAACAAGGCGGCCTAAAAAATCATTTATCCATCTATGAAAAAGGTTACCGGAATTTCATTTTCCGTTACCGGAATTTCATTTTCCGTTACCGGAATTTCATTTTCCGTTACCGGAATTTCATTTTCCGTTACCGGAATTTCATTTTCCGTTACCGGAATTT
>JAITSM010000153.1 GCA_031287815.1 Prevotellaceae bacterium | reverse complement strand
ACATCATACATCATACATCATACATCATACATCATACATCATACATCATACATCATACATCATACATCATACATCATACATCATACATCATACATCATACATCATAACTCATACATCATACATCATACATCATAACTCATAATTCATAACTATTCCGTGCTGAACGGCGATGCGGGCAATCCCTCCCTGTTTTTCAGGTTAGGATTTATCGGGTTGTCGCCCCAGGCGTAGCGTACTACCGCCGGCCGCTTGATAAGGTCGTGCCATACCACCACCGTATTGCCTTCTATTTTGGCATTCGCCCATGCAAAATTTTTGCCGTCGGCGGAAAGGGCAAATGAATGGAGCGTGAAGGGTGAAGGGTGAAGGGTGAGTTGGCTGGCGCCAGCTAATTCTCCATTCTCCATTTTCCATTCTCCATTAGTCAGTCCGCTGCCTGTTTCGGTGAAGGATATAACCAGGCTGTCGCCGCGCACGGTGACGCCTGCGTAAAGAGGTCCCGAAGCCACTATGTTTTCGCCGTACGCCAGTCGGCGCGCCAGCAACACCAGTCGGTGCGCTACGTCTTTTTTGTTGAGCGGGTGGATATCGTTCCACTCGCCGAGGTCAATGGCTACCGCCATGCCCGTGTTCGGAACGGTGGCGAGGGCTTTCCGCTGCACTTCGCGCAGCTCCGCCCAGTCGCTTTCCTGCGGCGGGATGACGTCGGGCGTCATAAAGTTGGGAAGCTGCACGTAGAGGAACGGCAGGTTGGGCTTATTCCATTTGCTGCGCCAGTCCCGCACAAGTTCGGAGAACAGCGTGGCGTATTCCTTCGCCCTGCCGGTGTTCGACTCGCCCTGGTACCACAGTATTCCCTTAACGGAATATTTTACCAGCGGCGCAATCATACCGTCATACAGCACCTGCAGCCTGTTTCTGAAAGCCGTCGCCTGCGGCGGCATAAAGAAGGCGGGATATTCCAGGCCGATACGGTACTGCCATTTTCCCGCCAGCTCTACCTCCCTATCGGGTAGGGCAGGGGAGGGGTGAATATCCAGCCTGAAAGGCTTATCTTCCACAAAGCCGCCGCGCCCGAACTGACTTGCTACGCGGAGGCTGATCACATTTTCCCCCGCTTTCAGCACGCCTGCCGGCACCTTATAAATGCGCGGCGGATACTGGTAGCCGGTAGTTCCTACAAACGTGCCGTTCACCCACGCCGAGTCGGAATTTACAATGCAGCCGAGCCGCAGCGTAGCTTCCTGCCCTGCCAGCTCAGCGGGAACGGTAATCTTTTTACGGAACCAGAATACGCCGTTCACTGCGCCCAGCCCCTTGTCAGCCCAATAGCCGGGCAAGTCCATCGATTTCCAGCCCGACATATCAATGTCCGGCAAGTGCCATTTGCCCTGCCCCGCATCCTGCGGCGGCTGGAACAGGGCGCCTGCGGGGCGGTTGCCCGCCGCCGGTGCATTATTTGCCGGTTCGTCGGGCTGTGCGGCATACCAGTATTTCGGATAATGCTTCAACACGTCTTCGCTCAGCCACGCTTCGATAGCCGAGCCGCCCACCGCCGACTGGATGATTCCCTGCGGCACTTTGTAGCGGCTGTACAACTCCTGCGCATAGAAATAAGCCAGCGCCGAGAACGGGTTGATGTTTTCGGGCGTTACCGCCTTCCATTCGCCGCCGTCGAGGTCGTCCTGCGCTCCGGTGGCGTAGATATGGGGAATGACGAAGAAACGCACCTGCGGATTGTTTGCCCTCGCCACTTCGTCGGCATATCTGTCCAGCACGCGCTGCATGGGCGTCTCCATGTTCGACTGCCCGGAGCAAACCCATACGTCGCCCACGTAAATATCGTTTAACGTGATATTGTTTATCCGCATGGAATAAGGCCCGCCGGCTTTTTGTGCAGGTACCTGCACTTCCCAGTAGCCTTTTGCGTCAGCGGCCGCCCTGTACGATTTTTTGTTGAACGTCAGGGTAACGTTTTCCGCAGGGTCAGCCCAGCCCCAGAGCTTGAGCTGCGCGTCGCGTTGCAGCACCATGCCGTCGGAAATCAATCGCGGCAGGCGCACGGCGCCCTGCAACAATAATCCGTTAAGGATTACGAAAGATAATAAGATGATTTTTTTCATATGTTCTAATGTCTCCTGTCTATGGTCTATTTCCAGTATTTCAACATAAATTCCTTAAATGCGGGATAATTCGGTGCAGCGACGTGTCCTTCGTGGTGGCGGCGGTAGCCGATGTCGCCCGACAGGTAAGCCTTGTCGGTTACGGGCATGGGGATTTTCCTGCCGTTGTAGTCGGTGAAGTCGTCCATCACAAGTCCTTTTTTGCCGAGCAGTTCATATACCGGGCTTGCGGCGGCAGCCGTCAGGTATTGCCCGTAGGGATCCGTCCATGCTTCGCCCTGTTCGCTGACGCCGCCGCCAATGAATAGGGGACGCGGAGCGCAAAGCGCCACCAGCGATTCAGCGTCCACAGGCATATTGATTACCTTGCGCGGCAGGTAGCCGTCCGTGCTGCTTTCGTCCACGCCGACATAACTCAGCGCATGGCCTGCCAGCCAGTGGTACGCACTGTTGTCGGTACTGTTTTCAATATCTTCGCCCCAGTGCCGGCGCGTTGGCGCCACGCCCATAGCGCCCGACGAGCTGGGGAAGGCGGTAGCAATGCGCGTATCGTAAGCCATTGCCACCAGCGTGGCTTTGCCGTAGCGCGAATGTCCCGTAACGGCGACTTTTGCTACGTCCACCAGCGCGTTGTGCTGTTCAAAGAAGTCGATAAAGCGGCTAATGCCCCACGACCATGCCACCAGCGCGCCCCAGTCGGTCGGCTTGCGCCAGTTGCCTTTGTTGACTAATCCGATAAGGTAGCTGGTCAGCCCTTCGCCGTTGTCGGGTTGCAGTGCGCCGGCGTTAAAGTAGAATACGCCTATCCCGTCCGGAGCCATTGTTTTCCACAGTTCCTCGTCGCCCATTACAAAACGCCCGAAGCCGAAAGCGTAGTTAATAACCACAGGCACTTTCGTCCCTTCGGGTACGCTTGCCGGAATGCGCAGCGTGCCGCTTATTACCGGCGCATTGCGGACGCCGGGATAGCCCGACACGTCAATCGTTCCGGTGATTTGGTACTGGCGGAAAGGAATGGTTTCTGTCATTCCGCCGCGTCCGAATACCTGATTCACCAGCACCGGCTCGCTCACCGCCCATTCTATTTTCAGCTGTGCGGCTTCCTGCGGAATATAGCCGTAGATTTTCTGCACTTCGTCGAAGATTTGCGCCCGGCGGGCCGTCCAGCCCGCTGCTGTCAGCCCCGACAGGTCGTGCAGCTTCAAGGGCTTGTAGAACTTCGCGCCGGTGTAGTAGTCGCCCTCCGGCTCCCAGGTGTGTACATAGTTTGTCCATAAGCCGAAGGCAGAACGTACCGTATTATACGGCGACTTGTTGGGCGCGCCGTCGCTTGGCGGCAGCTGCGGATAGGTTATCCCCAGCTGTTCCATCATCTGGTCATGGTCTAACCGCGAGGTCATCCCTTCGCTTGGCGGGAAGGCGGGGAAAGGCGAGTTGTCGTTGATATACCCGCTTTCGGGCGCGCCGAGATACGACGGCTTCAGCCCGCCGAAGTCCACCAGCACTTTTTCAAATACAATGCCCGGCTCGAGTACGCGTATGCGCAGCGTATGGTTGCCCGCGCTGCCGATTTTCATTTTCGTGTTAGTTTTGATAATGCGTTCGCCCTGCCAGTCGCCGAGTTCTCCCTGATAGTGCCCGTTGAAGTTCACGATGGTTTCTTCGCCGCCGTCGAACGAAAGGGCATAGCGCAGCCCCTTGTTGGCATTAAAGTTCAGCGTCGGGGCAAGGAAGATTTGCACTTCCGCCTCGCCGCCGGCGAAGGTTGTTTGCAGGTCGTATTCGAGATAGACCCTGTCGTTTTCTTTCGGATAGGCATTTTGCGGGAAGGTGGTTACCGCCGAGCCCGTCCTGCCCAGGTTCGGGATGATTTCCCAGCGGATATTTCCGCCGGCGTTCGCACGGGCAAAGTGATGGGCTTCGACAGATACGTATCCGTCGTGTTCAATAAACCGTTTTTCTTTGGGCTCTTCGCGGTACACGTACTGTATTTTCGGCATAATGTTTACCTGAGGGTTATTCCACGAAGTGTAACCAATGCGCTGCTGATCCATCTGGTGCGCCCATTTGCCGCCGGCAATGTCCTTATTGTAATGCTGCGTGAGGATGGAGTCGCGGAGGAAACATTCCTTTACCTTGTCGGCATAAGCGTTTGCACGCATGTCGTAGTCGGCTGCGTACTTTTTATTCCACGCGAAAGCGTAATACATTTCATAGAGGTTGCACACCGCATTGATGGGAAACAGCACCAGCTCGTCGAAGGCGTCGCGGTATTCCGCGGGCAGCAGGTTATACAGCCGCAGGGCGTCGAGCGCCAAATCCTTGTAATCTTTGAGCACGGTTTCATATTCATTATAGTTGTCGAGGCTGAAGGTTTGTTCGTCGAGCAGTTCGGGCGTTACGCGGCTGTTGTATTTCGTGTATAAATCCAGCATCCGGACGATTTCCTTCATGTACTGTTTGCCGAATTGCTGTTCTACCCATGCTTCCGTCCATGCCGAAATATTTTGGGAGTTAAAGCGGTCGGGGTTCCATGCGAGATCAAGGAAGAAGCTGATGGGAAATTCCATCGGTTTGAGGTCGCCTGTGTTTACAACCCAGATTCTGTCCACGCCGTGACGGTAAGCCAGGCTCATTTGCTCGTAGGTGCGTTCGTTTTGCGTTACGTTAAGCCATTTGTAGTTGCGCGGGCCTCCTACATAGTCGAAGTGATAGTAGATGCCATATCCGCCTTTACGTTTAGGTGCGTTAATGTCGGGCAGTTTGCGGATGTTGCCCCAGTTGTCGTCGCAGAGCAACAAGGTAATATCGTCGGGGACGCGCATGCCTTTGTCGTAATAATCCTGCACTTCCTTGTACAGCGCCCATGCCTGCGGACGTTCTTCGGCTTTCTTGCCTGTTATTTTGGCAATGATATCGCGCTGGTCTTTGATAATGCGCTGCAACAGGGCAATGTTTGCGCCTTCGCTCATCGGCGCGTCGCCGTCGCCGCGCATACCGACGGTAACGACCGTTTCATAATCTTTCATCCGTTCCATTCCTCCTCGCCAAAACTCCTGCAGTTCTTTCTGATTTTTTTCGTAGTCCCATGGTCGCCCTTTGTGCAGGTGATTCCATTCTTCGTGGGCGCGCCCCATAGGCTCGTGGTGCGAGGTACCGAGCACAATGCCCATTTCGTTCGCCAGTTCGCCGCTGCGGGGATCGTCGTAATAAAGGGCGTTGCCCCACATAGCGGGCCAAAGGAAATTGCCTCTCAACCGAAGAATCAGCTCAAACATGTGTTCATACATCTTCGCATTGACGCCGCCGAATTTCTCTTCTCACCAGCCCTGATAGGCAGGCGCTTCGTCGTTGATAAAGATGCCGCGATAGGTTACGGCAGGTTCCTGGTTTTCGTAAGTTCCTCTTTTTATTGATATGTTTTCATATTTTTTGACTGGAACATCTGCCCACCAATACCAGGGCGAAACTCCTATCTGTTCCGACAGTTCGTATATTCCGTAAATAGTTCCGCGTTTGTCGCTGCCGACTATTATTAACGCTTCATCTACTCCATCGAAAGGATTCAAAACTGTTTGAATCATATATCTTTCGCGTTTACCTCGCAATGAAGTTACATCAATTTTTTTTGACTGTACTAAAACATCAATGAAGTGGCTTTTGCCGATTTCACCTGCAAAAATCAGATTGCCCGATGCAGGCAACTGTCTGATTAATTCGGGTTTCGTTTGCGTTACGAGTTCAAAATCATTACGCAAATCGTTTATTGCTCGTTCAATTCCTTTGTCGGGATTGACATCTACCAGAATGGGCAATGTTTTCCCATTCGAAGCCAGCAAGAACATTGTATCATTTTTGGTAAATGATACTGTATTGTTGTGATCGCGGCACCAACTTTTCGTAGTGCAGATACCTGTCCACAACAACATGATAACGGTAAATTTTAATAAATTTTTCATTTTAATTGATATTATTTGGTTTCAAATTTTCTATGTATTCGGTTGGCGATACGCCGTAAAATCCTCTGAACGATGTCGAAAAATGCGAAACATTGTTGAAACCCGTGGCATAGGCTACTTCTGCTATTCCGAATTTGTTGTCGGACAGCAGCAGCGCCGCCTGTTTCATTCTTACGTTGCGAACAAAATCGCGTGCCGACTGATTAGTCAATTCTTTTAATTTTCGATGCATGTGAACCCGGCTCATACCTACACTATTTGCCATAAACTCAACGTTTAATCCCGGATTTGCCAAGTTATCGCTGATAATTTTTACCACTTTGTTCATCAAAATTTCGTCAGCCGATTTCATTTCAATGCGGGTTACTTTGTCGCCGTATTCCTGTCCGCCGCTGAATTTTGTGCGTAAAATTTCGCGATTTGCAATCAGATTGTTTATGGTCTGTTCCAGTATATTTGTGTTGAAAGGTTTTGTGAGATAAGCATCTGCGCCTGTTTCCAAGCCTTCGATGTGATCTTTTTCCTGTATTTTTGCCGTTAATAATATTATGGGTATATGGTTGATATTGATATTTTGTTTTATTTTGCAAGTAAGCGCCATTCCGTCCATTACGGGCATCATTACATCGCTTACTACGGCGTCAAAATGTTCTTTCAGTACCAGTTCAAGAGCTTCTTTGCCGTTGCTGCATCCTGTAACTCTGTATATTGCCGATAGTTCGTTTACAATATATTTGCGCAGTTCGTCTTCGTCTTCAACTACCAGAACTTTGTATTTTGTTTTTGATGCGGATGCCGGTAACGGTTCATTTTGACTGTTTTTTTCTTCCGACAAATCATCATTATTTGCATTGAAATACATTGATGTGCGTATGGCTGCTTTTTCGGGAGTTTCCATTTCGTCGGGCGACAGATGTTCTTTGCCCATTGGCAGGCGAACTACCATTTGTATTCCTCTTTCGCTGTCGTCGCGTTTTTCGGCATAAATAATTCCGTGATGAAGTTTTACAAGTTCGCGTGCCAAATGCAAACCTATTCCCGTGCCGAATTTTGTATCTAAAAAGGTTTTGTTTACCTGATAAAAACGTTCGAAAATACGTTC
>JAITSM010000045.1 GCA_031287815.1 Prevotellaceae bacterium | reverse complement strand
TTTCTCTTTTCATGCCCCGATTCATACCCTCTAAAAATAACGTAAGCACCTTATTTTATAATTATTCGCTTTGTTAAAGTTTAAACTTTTTCAAAAATTCGTGCCGTTATTCATACCCTGCCCTTGTGTGTTTTTTTTCTCTTTTGTCTACTAACCAATTGTTATTAGGGGCTCTCTGCGTGTTATTTTTTTTCTTTCGTTTTTCGAAAATTTGACTGGGTAAGTCAAAATAGCGTTCTTAATCTTGCGTTAATAAAATTTTAAGACAAAGGTAACAGTAAAAGGAGATAATTAACAAATACTTTGTTATCAATTATTGGTATTTTACGACAGGTTAATAAAAATAATTCGGGTACATGCGGCTCGCCACCAGCGCAAAGAAATTTTTCCACCGCTCTATGCGAACAAAGCCTTGTCTTTACTGAACGGAAGGCGCACTTCTCTGTGAAGTGCGCCTTCTTTTTTAGCCCCTGGCCGGTTGCCGTTGACCGTTTACCGCCGGGTGGGAATGTTAATATAGTATTATTTTGGGCTAATAAAATACCACCTGCGTTTATTACATCCCATTAATAAATATGGAAATAAAACTTACGGCAGGGAAATTAACCGCTATTTCGTTGTTTACTATTTTATAATTTTTCACTTCTTCCATACCTTGCTGGCTGTTTGTTACAAAAACTGTTACTTTCGCATTCTTTGTAACCGGCAATCCTTTTAAGACCGCCGAACGCGCCGCCCCGTTATTCACGGCATGCACCACGTATTGCTGTTTGGCTATGTTGCCGAAAACAGCCGGGTTGACGTCGTCGCGCGAGCAAGTGAAAGGTAAGGAGAACGAATGTTCGGGAGTAGCGGCCAGTTGCTTCAAGTTCCAGAAGCGTTGCGTCGGGCGCAGCGGGCCGGTGGAATTATAAATTCCGTCTCCCCAGAGAATCGAATAGTCGGATGTAAGTTGCCACTGCAAAATAGACTGCGGCTGGCAGATGGCGCATATACGCGTATATAAATTGATTTCATAGAGCGCAAACGTGGTTTCGGCAAAAATCTGCGAATACCGGTGGGCGGCGGCGTCCGTGCTTCCCTCTCCGATAATAAGCGGGACGTTGATTTGGCGGGCAGCCCAAGCCCATTTGTTCAGCGTCCGGTCGTCGCATCCGCGCCAGGAATGGAAGGAAACGGCATAAATATACGGATAAGTGGCGGGGTCATTCAGCGCAGGGAGTATGAAATCAAAGGTGGTCGCATCCGAGTTATCGCCAAGCAACAGTTTGGTCGATAATCCCCGCGAGGCGAAATACGCGCCCAATGTTTTGATAAGGTAAGCATGTTGTTCGGGGGTATGATAGACATCAATACCAATGTCGGATTCATTGAACGAAAAGGCGGTCGCTTCCACTCCGTATACCTTTTTCAACGCCACCAAATAGTCGGCTATGGATTTATAGATTTGTTCCTGTTTATAAATAAGCAGCCTTTGTGCGGCCACCCCGCCGAAACCCCGCGGATAGGCAGGGTCGGTAGCCCACGTGGGAGGGAACCATGCGCTTACAATCACCGGCATTCCGAGCGCTTTGAGGCGTTGCGCCATTTTCATGGCATTTTCTACCTGCGGATTGATCTTACCGTTTAACGCTTCCTGCAACGGGTCGGATTGCTCCTCCGGCTGCCAGCTGTACCAGGGCATTTCCACACGCCCAAAAGCAACCCGCATATTTGTTAAGCAGTAATCTATGACTGTCGGGTCTTTTTGCGGGTTCTGTAAACGGAAATTGCCGCCTAATCCCAGAAATTCATGTCCGGGATTTTTTGTATCCACCACGATATCCACCGGCGCGGTGTCTATATCCCCTGCCGCCGTAATCGTGAAATGCAGGGAAGCAGCCTGTCCTTTTTGCACATTTTTCCCGGCAATTTCTATATATAAATCGGTAGGCCCGTTGGGCATCCTGAAGCCGCCCCATCCTCCGAACGCAGCAAAAGGATTCGGGCGTTTCTTTTCAAAGGCTACCACTGCCTTGTCGAAGTCCAGCGTTAACTGCTGCCCGTCGCCTTTTACAAAAATACGCTTATCGGATATTTCCAGCGTTTTTTCCTCATAATACTTGGCCGGGAGCAGGAGCCGGAAATATACGCCGCCTGTTTCGAGCGTCGTATCCGGCTGCATCTCGACGGACACCTCCGCTACGCCTTTGCTTTTCTCGGTAACAGCCTGTTTAAATTGAATCCGGTTAATAGCCGTTGTAACCGTTTGGGTTTTGCCTTCGCGCGCGTACATCGGGCTTTGGAGTTCTTTTCCGGTAAATTCCGTCTTTGTTCCGTCTTTATCCACAACGGCCAGGAATGATTCAAAATCTATCAGCTGTCCGTCTATGCGGATACCGGTCATATTGCCCCAGGCCATTACTTCGGGTTGTGCCGACAGCGGCGATGACAACGCCAGCCAAAGGGCGGTGAAGATTAAAAATGTTTTTTTCATATCTTTTAATTTTAAAATTTAATTATACCGTCCGGCGCTTCTTGCTTCGGCGCAGAAGGTATTGAATTCAAACGTCTGGTCGTGCGTCATGCCGTGGCAGGTGCCGCAGTCGTGCATGGTTTTTGTGTTGAAAAGCAAAATACCCTGTATCCCTTGCGAGCGCATCTCGATCCATGACATCAGGTATACGCCGTCCCGGATTTTTACGTATTTGCAGGGGAAGCTGCCCATTACGCCGACTTCCGAGTTTTGAAAAATAGCAAATGAAAACGACTCGGTGGTTGTGTAATAGTGCTGTGAAGCCACTTCGTCGCTGTATTCCCACGTGTAGGAGCGGCCAAGCAATTCGTCAGTGAATTGGTGGCGGTGTTTCGCGGGCGTAATGCCGTCGGTGTTGATAACGCCAAAGAGCCATTGCTGACGGGGAACGCGGGGGTCTTTCTCATTGTCGAAAGTGGAACGGATGCAGGTTACCAGCCCGTTTTTCAGGTCAACGGCATACTGCAAACCGTCCAGCGGGCAATCGCTGTCGGTGGTGTGGGCAAAAAACGCCAGTTGGTCGTCTATCTCAAAGGCATCGTATCGCTCCGTTTTCCATTCGCCTGCGCCTTCCCGGAAGCGCATGCTGAAATCTTCGCCGATTTCGTAGTCCCAAGTTGTTTTATCGTCAAACGCAATGGTAAATTTCCGGTTATCCATCAGTGTAGAATGTTCCAGCATTTTTTTCTCCTTGCCCGTGCCTTCAAACGCGCCT
The DNA here is from genome assembly GCA_031287815.1 of Prevotellaceae bacterium. Lineage (GTDB taxonomy): Bacteria > Bacteroidota > Bacteroidia > Bacteroidales > UBA932 > JAIRKX01. The sequence goes on along the minus strand of JAITSM010000045.1, from coordinate 1,983 downwards.
TTCCATGCCTTTGTTTTAACGGCTACTTCCTTCACTTCTTCCAGCGTCATCGGCTTGGTCAAATCCAGCGGGCGGTAGAGGTACCTCAATCCTTTAATTATTGGGAACTCCGCAGGAATCCGCATAAATTCCGGGACGGCAGAAAGCAGTTGTTGGTTGTATACGCCAAACGGGCCAAATGCGGCGACCTGTCCGCGAACGGTTCCCGTGTCAGTGTAGAGCTGGTGGATAAATTTGTCCTGCGCATCGAACCCGAGCCGCACGCCGATTTTTTTCAGGGTATAGAGGTCGATCACTTCAAGCACGAATGCGCCGCTGAATTCTACTTCCACCCGCGAATAAAGCCAGTGGCGGCTGTCGAGTTCGTAGTAATCCGTCGGGTAGCAGAATGTTTGCAGAGAACCTTCCGGCACGGATGCCGAATAGTTATGCGAACCGAACACCGTCAACTCGTCAGACCATTGCAGCACTTTTCCGGTTAACCGCTTGGTAACTTTGTGGCGGTGGTTGGGGACATCGCCGCCGGCAATAAAGCCTGTGGCGATATGGCGTTGCAGTTCGCGCGGCGGCAGCGTCTGGTTAAAAAAGCTCTCCCCGCAAAGCCATGTTTCAAACACGGTGGCGAGCTGCGTACGCTCATCCACTACGGCGGTAAAGAAAGTAAGCGTATGGTTGTTGCGCCATACGTTCAGCGTAATATCGTTTAATCGCATACAGGCTGCGTCCTCCGGCACGGCCAGCGACGTGTTGTCGTCGAGCGTGAGCGTATAGCTGGGACTTTTTTCGCTGTTTGCAAATGTGAGCGGGCTTGTTCCCACCGCATCGGTTACCTGTTGAGGGGTGAGGTTGGTGTATTGGAACATAAAGTCAGCTACAATTTCTTCATGCGACAGTTTCTTTTGTTCTTCGCAGGAGGTTACAACGGCCGCTGTAGCCAAAGCGAACAACGCCACAGGTAAAAACATTTTTTTCATAGCATACCTCTGTTTTTAAATTATTATTCCCAGCCGGTGGGCGTCCTGTATTCCGACATAAAGCCCAGCGCTTCGATTTCGTGAATCTGTCCGTCGCGAATCTTGAAAATGTGGGCGGCCGGCAGGTCAAAAGCAGGCATATCCAACATTTCGCGCGTGCTCACGCCGGGCATGTTGTAAATCGGGAACGTCTTTTTCAGCATCGCATGGCGGAAGTGCGAAAATCCGATAGCCAGCCCTGTTTCCTGGTCAACGGCAAATACCCTGACGTTGTCGATATCATCAATATAATCCATCATATTGGTGTTTAATTGCGGTACGGTTTTCAGGGCGCTGTAGTTGGGTTTTTCGTCCGTTTCGTTATCGGGGATGCCGCTGTTGCTTGCCGGGGAGCCGTTTTCGCGGCGGGCGCAGTCGTCCGCTATGGGCGACAGGTAGCCGTTGTCCATAATCAGCGCATCATAGTAAGAATAGGCGATACCCACCATTTCATATCTTTTCATCTGCTGTTTTTCCGGAACGGCGGCAAGAAGGCCGGGGCGGACGGTTTGCAGGTTTTTCATATTCTTCTGCTCCAGGTACCGGACTACCAAATGTTCGACTTCGTTGATAAAACCGTCGTCGTTTATTTTAAGGCGAATGGCGATCATTACTGGCAGTCCTTTTTCTTCCATCATTCCCATAAAACCGACTTCCTTGACGGTGGGGTCGGGAACGTAGATTTTGAAAGAAGAAGGAGCCGCCGAAGCGGTTTGCCAAAGCCCTTCGCCAATGGGCTTGGAGTCGGTGTTTTCTACAAACCGGGCATTCATGGCAAACGGTATTTGGCTGGGGTCGTGCGCCACGAGCGCCTTGAAATAATTATCCACAAGTTCAATCAGGCATTGCCGGCCGGTGCATTTCAGCGGTTCCTGCGGGGGCATGAACGAGAACTGCGCGTAGTTTGCTATATTAAAAGCAAACGTCAATAAGGAAATAATAAGAATCTTTTTCATTTTTTTAGTTTATA
>JAITSM010000027.1 GCA_031287815.1 Prevotellaceae bacterium | reverse complement strand
GAAGAGAAGACAATATTCCGAGAAGAGAAGACAATATTCCGGGAAGAGAAGACAATATTCCAAGAAGAGAAGACAATATTCCAAGAAGAGAAGACAATATTTCAAGAAGAGAAGACAATATTCCGGGAAGAGAAGACAATATTCCGAGAATGGAGAATGGAGAATGGGCTGGCGCCAGCACTCTTCCCCCTTCCCCCTTCCCCCTTCACCCTTCCCCCTTCCCCCTTCCCTCATCACCCTTCACCCCTCACCCATCCCCCTTCACCTGTTGTCCGTGTCTACTTTCTTGGTATTGGCGGTATCGGCATGAGCGCATAGGCGCGGTATTACCGGCATGCGGGCGCGCAGGTTGCCGGATACGACCGCACGCCCTCGCCGCTGACCGCCGAGCTGGAACGCGAAGGCATGAATATCAATTATGAAGACGATGCGGCGTTGATTCCGCCGGCATTCACTGCCGCGCCGGAGAAGACGCTGGTGATTTATACGCCGGCGCTGCCTGCGGATCACCGCGAGTGGAATTATTTTAAGGATAATAATTATACCCTCCTCAAACGCTCGAAAGCGTTAGGGCATATTGCGGCGACAAAGACGACGCTGGCGGTGGCCGGAACGCATGGGAAAAGCACGATCACCACGTTGCTGGCGCACTTGCTGACGCAGGCCGGCGGGGGATGTACGGCTTTTCTCGGCGGCATCTCGAAAAATTACCACACTAATTTATTATTGTCGGACGCTCCGGCGCTGGTGGCGGAAGCCGATGAATTTGACCGCTCGTTTTTGCAGCTCTTCCCGCAGATTGCCGTGATTACCGCAACCGACGCCGACCACCTGGATATTTACGGCACTGCCGGCGCCATGAAGCAGGCGTTTGTGGATTTTGCCCAGCAGGTGCAGCCCGGCGGCGCTTTGATTATGAAGTCCGGCATAGATTTGCCCTTTACCCTGCATCCCTTGCCTTTCACCGTGTACCGCTATTCCCTCGACCGCCCCTGCGATTTTTATGCAAGCAATATCCGCCGGATGGACAATGGGCTTTCGCGTTTCGACCTCCACCTGCTGGATACGGTTGTGCCCGGCTGTACGCTGGGCGTCCCCGGATGGATGAATGTGGAAAACGCCGTAGCCGCCGCCGCCGCCGCATACTTATTTAATGGAGAATGGAGAATGGAGAATGGAGAATGGGCTAACGCCGGCATCCTTCATTCTCCATTGGCTTCTTTTTCCGGAGTGCAGCGGCGGTTTGATGTGCAAATCAACACGCCCCGCTGTACGTATGTCGACGACTACGCCCATCATCCCGAAGAACTGCGGGCGGCGATTACTTCTTTGCGCGAGGTGTTCCCGCAACGGAAAATTACCGGCGTCTTCCAGCCCCACCTCTACACGCGCACCCGCGATTTTGCCGAAGGCTTTGCCGAAAGCCTGAGCCTGCTGGACGAATTGATTCTGCTGGATATTTACCCGGCGCGGGAATTGCCGATAGCGGGCGTTTCGTCGCAAATAATTTTCGACAGGGTGACTATTCCGAACAAGCAATTATGTACAAAAAGCGAATTGATGGATCTATTAAAAACAAAAACGCCGGACATACTGGCTACTTTCGGCGCAGGCGACATCGACCGCTTTGTGCAACCAATAAAAGAATGGCTATTGAATGGAGAATGGAGAGTGGAGAATGAAAATATAAGGTAAAAGTAAAATGAAAAAAACTAAACATAATACAGAACATAATGAGCAACGAATAGAAAGAGTAAATAATTCTCCATTCTCCATTCTCCATTCTCCATTACAAAAAGTATCTTTAATCATCACGGCTATTCTGTTTACGGTATACCTGGTGGTGGCGGCGGGGTTTGTGAACAGGGAACGGCAGCATATTTATTGCCATACGATAAAAGTAACCGTTTGCGACAGCCTGCTCAACGGGTTTGTAAATGCAAAAGAGGTGCGCCGGTTGATAGAGAAAGACCAGCGCAAAATCATCGGCATGGCCATTGACAGCATCGACACGCGGCGGCTGAAAGAAAAGCTGAACGCCCGCAGCGTAGTGAAAAATGCGGAAGTGTTTACCTCTATCGACGGCACGCTGCATGTCCGCGTCTTCCAGCGCTGCCCGATTGTGCGCGTGCTGACGGCAAAGGGCAGTTTTTATATCGACGAAACAGGATATATCTTCCCGTTTTCTCCGGCTTACACGCCGTATGTACCCATTGTTACGGGGAATATCCCCACGTCGTTCAAGGCGGATTATCGCGGCGGCATTCCCGAAGCGGATAAGCTGTTCCGGCAGATTTATAGCTTTAGCCTCTTTTTGCAGCAGCGCCGTTTTTGGCAGGCGCAGGTGCAGCAAGTGCATGTGCTAAATGCAAACGACATAGAAATCATTCCGCGCGTAGGCCTTCAACTGATAAAACTGGGCTCGCTGGATCATTTCGAATATAAATTAAAAAAACTCTATGCCTTCTACCGGGAAGCCATGCCAAACGAAGGATGGGATAAATACAGCAAACTGGATTTACGCTACAGCAACCAGGTTGTAGCCACAAAAGTTAAAAATTAAAAAAATAATCATCATGGAAGATTACATTGCCGCCATTGATCTCGGCACAACAAAAACAGTAGCGCTCGCCGGGCGCAGGTCATCCGGAGGAAGGGTGCATGTACTGGCCAGCAGCGAAGCGCCCTCGCAGGGTATCCTGCGGGGAGAAGTATTAAACATCCCTCAGGCGGTAGAGTCCATTCAAAATACGCTGAACGACCTCCGGGAAAAATCCGGCATCGGTTTTCAGGAAGTGTATGTAGGCATTTCCGGGCAACCTGTCCGCTGTATCGAAAACAGGCTGGAATGTGTGCGCGAAAACGACCGGGAAGAAATCTCGGAAGACGAAATCGGCCGCATGAAAGACCAAATGTACGGCACAGGCATTGACCCGGACGAGGAAATACTGCTGGTTGTCCCGCAAAGCTACAGCGTCGATGAACACAGCAATATTGACGAACACGCGGTGGTGGGCATGTTCGGGAAACGGCTGGAGGGAAACTACCGCATCTTTATCGGAAAATCAAAATGGGCGGAATATACCGGGAAATGTATTCAACGCGCCGGGCTGGAATCCGTACGGTTTATCCTGAAACCGCTGGCTTCCGCCAAAGCGGTGCTCTCGGAAGATGAAATGGAAACGGGCGTGGCGATGGTGGATATTGGCGGCGGCGCTACCGGGCTGACGGTCTATTATGACAACATCGTACGCTACACCGCCATCATTCCGTTTGGCGGCAGGGCTATTACCGAAGACATCCGGCAGGGATGCGGCGTAAAGCTGGCGCAGGCAAACGCCATGAAAGAACAGTACGGCTCATGTTTCAGCCATCTGGCAGAAAATTCGGTATTGGTCATTCCGGGCGCCAACGGGCAGGAGCAGGAAATATCGTTCCAGTACCTCGCCGGGATTATTGAGGCGCGGATGGAAGAAATTATCGAGGCGGCGCTGTTTGAAATCGAACAGTCGGGCTATGCCGGCTGTTTGCCGGCAGGCATTGTATTTACCGGCGGCGGGGCGCTGATGCAGCACCTCGTGGAACTGGCGCAAAATAAAACAGGATACCCTGCCCGCGTCGCCAAACCGCTACACATTACGGATGATTCGCCGGCGGAAGTACGGCGTTGCAGCTACGCCACCGCTGTGGGATTGCTGCTGGCGGGCATGGAGCAGGAGGAGCATAAGGAAAAACCCCCTGTCCCGGTAGTATATCCGGAAGCGGAATGGGTTCCGGTTCTGGAGCCGGCCATCCCCACCTCCCCTGTGGACGGGGGGAAAAAAAGAAAAAAAGGAATAAAAGAAATCATCAATATCACCTGGCCGTCCCTGTGGGATAACACCTATTAAACCGCCATAACAACAAAAGAAAACAAATAATTTTTAAATAAAATAATATGCCTGAAAACATCAATATAAACAGGAATGAACTGCCCGAAATAATACCGGTAGGCTGGCTGCCGAAGGAATCAAGGATAAAAGTCATCGGCGTGGGCGGCGGCGGAAATGCCGTGAACCATATGTTCCGCACCGGCATCAAGGAAGTGGAATTTGTTATATGTAACACCGATGCGCAGGCGTTGCACACCAGCCCTGTGCCGCGAAAAGTACAGCTGGGCGAAATACTCACGCGCGGGCTCGGCACCGGCTGCAACCCCGAACAGGGGCGGCAGGCGGCGGAAGAAAGCAAAGACAGGCTCTGCGAATTACTGTCCGACAACACCGAGATGGTCTTCATCACCGCCGGAATGGGCGGCGGAACGGGCACCGGCGCCGCGCCGGTCATTGCGAAAATCGCAAAAGAAATGGACATCCTCACGGTGGGTATTGTAACCATTCCCTTCCGCCATGAAGGAATAAAAACCCTGCAACGCGCCTACGAAGGCATCCGGGAACTGAAACAGCATGTCGACAGTCTCCTGATTGTCGATAACCAGAAACTGTGCGAAATGTATGGCGACCTGCCCATGCCGGAAGCCTTCTCCAAAGCCGACGACGTGTTGAGCACCGCCGCCAAGGGCATTGCCGAAATCATTACCCTGCCGGGGCACCTCAACGTAGATTTGGCGGATGTGAAAATGGTGATGAAAAATAGCGGCGTCGCCATCATGGGCGCAGGAAGGGCCGGCGGCGAACGGCGCGTACAGGAAGCGGTGGAACAGGCGTTGCATTCGCCCCTGCTGAACGACAACGACGTGTCGGGAGCGAAAAATGTGCTGGTAAACATTACCACTTCCAGAAATAATTGCATCAGAATATCGGAACTGGAGCAGATAGTACAATATGTATACGGAAAGGCCGGCAGCATCGAAAACTGCAAACACGGCATCGTGTATGATGAAAACATGGGCGACGACGTGTCGATAACGGTAGTGGCTACCGGTTTCGGGATGCACGTTATTCCCGAACCAACGCCGCCGGCGCCGCAGAAAAGAATCATCCTCTCCCCTCCGGCCGACGGCGTAGACAACGCCCCCGTAGAAGGCCTTTTCGCCGCCCTCTCCGGCGACGCCCAACCCGCCGCTGACGACGGTTTTAAGGTGGACAAAAACCGGCGCGTATATACCTTCCCGGAAAAAACGTTCGCGCCGAAAACCGCCAACCCTGCCACCGCGCAGCCCGCATCACGCCCGGCATTGATTCCGGACAACGAGGCGGATATTCAGCAACTCGAACAAACCCCGGCCTACCTGCGGCGCAAAACGCCGCTCACCCCGCCGGCAGGGCATATCAATAAAATAAACACCGAAGCGCCCGCGAAAATAGTTACCCACAACCAGACCCACCGCCTGAGCGCCAACAACGCCTTCCTCTACCAAACGCAAGACTGAAGGGAGTTTTTGTTTAATGGAGAATGGAGAGTGGAGAATGGAGAGTGGGCTTGCGCCAGCATTCATAATTCATAATCCATAATTAAAAGACATGGGTAAAAATTTTTTCAAAAACATTTGGAATTAAAAAATAAAGTAATATATTTGCACCGTTCTTACTTGCTCTTTGACATTTTGAAAAGGATATTTTAAGAAATATCGCTTTAACTTTTATTCTAAAATCTGAAATCGGGAAAATTTCTACATCATTATGAATATAAGTGAAAGCAACCTTGCCAAGAGTGGAAATGGGTTGTTATACTTATTTATGATGTGGGTTTTCCCGAACCTCAGGTTTTGATAAGTATTGTTTCCTTTTCCACTCTTGGCTTTTTTATGGAAAAGAAAAAATCCCAATAAAAGTTGAAGTAACAAATTGCAGAAAAGGGTTAATAAAACATTCTGCAATCATTGGCAGCGAACAAAAATTCGCAGCAGGGGGTTGTTTTATATGATAAAGTTTGTGTTTGAAAACAACCCCAAAGGCTGCAAAAAAGTTAAGAACTAAAAGTTAAGAACTAAAAGTTAAGAACTAAGAGTTGGCTGGCGCCGGAACCTTAAACTTTAAACATGAAACCATAAATAATAATGTTATGAAAAAAATGCTTCTTTTCCTCTTGCTAATAGCAACAAGTTGCGTGACGCAAAAAACAACCACGTCGAACGTGGAAAATATTCCTGTGTACAACACAGGCCAAGACGAACCGGCGGCATCCTCCGGCGTGGTCGCATATCCGGACGGACAATGAAAACAGCCCGAATGGTTATTTTTTTATTTCAACACGAGTTGAAAGTCCCGCCGAGCCCTCGGGGACGGTTTCAACACATGTTGAAAGTTCCACCGAGCCCTCGGGGACGGTTTCAACACATGTTGAAAGTTCCGCCGAGCCCTCGAGGACGGTTTCAACACATGTTGAAAGTTCTGCCGAGCCCTCGGAGACGGTTTCAACACATGTTGAAAGTTCCGCCGAGCCCTTTGGGAAGGTTTCCAACTCTGTGGCAAGCCTTCCGCACCCCATACTATCGGATATTTAACCAATAAATAATTAATAATTATGAAAACATTATCAAAACAAACAACACAAAATTTCCCCTTCGGGGGATTCAGGGGGCTTCTCTTATTATTATTCCTCCTTTCGGGGACAGGCGGCTTGTCTGCCGCCGTAACCGTTACGCCGCTGAGCGTAGATTATTCCACCAAAAAAGTAACCTTTAAAGTATCATGGACTGGCACTGCCGCCAGCAACCGCGTGTGGATATGGGTAGACTTTTGCCCGGTGTCGGGAAATTCTCCGGGCACATTTGCCAAAGCCGTTATCAGCGGGGCTACGGCTACCGCCGGCAGCATTGACGCTGCTTCGCTAAACGGGCGCGGCTTTTATGTAACCGCCAATCCCTCGACCGTTACCGCCACGCTAAGCAACGCCGCCGGGCAATTCAACTGGTGCGCCTACGGCAGCGACTTCCCGCCGAATGCAATAGACAACTCCGGCGGCGGCTACGACTTGAAAGGCACGCCACCGTTTATTATTACTACTACTGCCGACACGGAGACAGTAAACGCCAACACTTATTCCGGCGGAGCCATTACCGCCATCACCGACGCTACCGGCTGTCCGGGTTTATTGTGCGGCAAGAACGGCGAATCAGCGGGCTTGTTGAATTGCTGCGTGCCCGGGACGACTAATTGCAACGGGACGTGTAAAACAATCGGGACATATACTACCAATGACGGCGCATGCGCGGGAACTTGCCATACAGCATATGTGCAATTACGAGACCAATGCGGCAATGTGATGACTGCGCAATATGCCACGCGACCCGACGACAGTTGCAATAATAGTTGTACCTCTACACCAAACGCATCATGCTTGACAACCTATCAAAACTACACCACCGCCGGCGCGTGCACCTCAACAAAGGCGAACACCTGCGCTGTGTACTGCTACGGTACCCAGTTCACATATTACACCATCCTGACCCAAGGGGAAGGCGCCCGGTCTTGTTTGTGCTATTGCTGTAATTGAAAATGAAGTAATGATAAACATTAAAATATCCTAAAAAACCTATAGCGTTTCAACCCAACGCTACCACCGTTGCGCCTTGTTCCCCTTGAGGCTTCATCGCGCAACCCTTTATTTAATGGAGAGTGGAGAATTGAAAATGGAGGATGTTTTTTGAGGCGCAAGCTAATTCTCCATTAAAACTGCGTACGGGGTTATGAATATTTCGCCCTTTCGGGGCTTTATTCAATGGAGAATGGAGAATGGGCCGGCGCCTTTTTGAGTCAAAAGTTGGCTGGCGCAAGCTAACTTTTAGTTTTTAACGCTCCATTCATTCTCCATTCTCAATTAAAAAACTGTTAACTTTGCATTGTTTTTAAATTTTTGGCGATGCATTATCCCGGTAAATTGTATTTAATTCCCGCGCCCATTGGCAACAGCGGCTTGGGCGAGGTTATCCCGCAGGGAACGTTGGGCGTTCTGCGGCGGTTGAAGTATTTTGTGGTGGAAGAAGTGCGCACGGCGCGGCGGTATTTAAGCAAAGCGCAAATAACCGCGCCGGTGGATACGCTGGTTTTTTTTACGCTCAACGAACATACCGCGCCGGAAACCATTGCGCCGTATTTGCAACCGGCATTGGAGGGACAGGATATGGGGCTGTTGAGTGAAGCCGGCGCGCCGGCGGTGGCAGATCCGGGTGCGGCGTTAATACGGCTGGCGCATGAAAAAAATATTGAAGTCGTGCCGCTGGTGGGGCCGTCGTCCCTGCTGCTGGCGTTGATGGCGTCGGGGCTGAACGGGCAGTCGTTTGCTTTTGCGGGTTACCTTCCGGTGAAGCCGCAGGAGCGGCAACAACGCATCAAACAGCTGGAACGCCTTTCGGCAAGCGGGAAACAGACGCAACTGTTTATCGAAACGCCGTACCGAAACCAAGCCCTGTTCAACGACATTTTGAAAACGGCGTCGCCCGCTACGCTGGTATGCGTGGCGGCCAATCTTACGCAGCCCGATGCTTTTATCCGTACGGCTTCCGTAGCGGAATGGAAAGCGGCGGCTGCGCCGGACATCCATAAAAAACCCTGTATTTTCCTACTGCTTGCGGCCGATGCCTTCTAACTTTATGTAGAAACGCAACGGTGCATACGCCGGTATTTGCCCTGAGCCGGCCGCCTTGTAGCCATAATCCGAAGAAAAGAAAGTAACGGCTTCGCTGCCGGGCTTCATTTGCTGGAGGGCGTATTTAAACCCGTCCACCACGTCCATGGTGCCCTCGGCGTCGCCGGAGCCGTCCGTATCGGTAGCTTCCTGGTAAACGACCGCGAGGGTGGCGTAATCATTGGAACTGTTATAAATCTTGTGATAGCTGGCGCTATCGGCAATGTTGGTATCGAACACAAAACCATCCAGCAGGTATCCGACGTACCGCACTTTCAGCGTATCGCCTATGCTGGCAACCGTTTCCGAAGCGTCGCCCGGTTGCAGTTCTGTATAATACCAGTCTTTTTTCACCGAGTCAATACCGTTGTAATGCCGCACGCTGAATTTATGCAGCGTATCGGTTTCAAATAGCCGGATGTCCGGCACCACGCGCAGCAATTCAATATCGAACATGGTGGTGGCGGAGTACTGCCGCGTGTCGGAGCCGCTAATGGCGGAAAGCCACGAGGGAATGAGGACGCGCATTTTTTCACCTTCTTTCATCATGTGCAGGGCTTCTTCCAGCCCGCCGGTCAGCGCAGACTTCCCGACGCGCCACAATCGCGGGCCGTAATACGTACTGGCAGAAAAAACGCCCAACTGTTTGGCCACTTCGCTCTGATTGTATTGCGACGTAGCGATGTTGCCCTTTAAATCATACATTGTATAATTCACATAGAGGAAGTCGGTATCGGAAGGCGACTCGCCGCCGGCTTTCCGCCCTTCCGGGAAACGGTAGTAAAGCCCGGAGGCAGTGGAATCATATTGCACGCCCGCCTGCGCCTGCATTTCGACATACGCTCTTAACAGCTTCTTTTCCGTATTGTCTGCATCTTCATCAATGCTCTTTGCACAGCCGGAAACTACGGCTGCCAAAGAAAAAAACAAAAGGTATTTATTCATTTTAATGTGACTAATTAATGTGACTAATGTGGCTGCCGCCAATAATTTTTAACTTTTATTTTTTAACCCTTATCATTTCCACTTCAAACAGCAATGCCGACAATGGCGGCACCACCCCTACGGACCTATTGCCGAAACCTTGCGACGCTGGGAAAATCACTTCCGCCTTTTCGCCGGTTTTCATTCCTGTTAATCCGTTATCCAGTCCCGGAATGTACTGCCCTGTGCCAACAACGCCCTGCCCGTTGTCTATCCGCGGGGTGAATCCCAACGTGTCCCTGTTGGTGTCAAACGCCATGCCCTTGCCTTGGGAAAACACATAAGCGATATAATAAAACCGTACAGAGTCGCCGGCAGCGGCTTCCGGCGCATTGCCGGGCGTTTTTATCAGGCGGTACGAGCCGTTGTTGGCAACCAGTTGAATGGTTTCATCGGCGTCCATTTGTTTCGATATATAATTGTTGATGGCCTGTTCCTGGTTCGATACCGCCAGGCGCTCCACCTCCGATGTGCAGGCGCACAGGAGGGATAAAATACACAGGAGGGCAGATTTTTTCATTGTACGTCCAACACTTCTATATCATATTCCAAAATGCTTCGTTGCGGTATCCGGCGGCCGTCGCCGTAAAATCCGTAAGCCATTGACGGCGGAAAAATGTAGCGCGCCATCGTGCCTTTTTGCAGCAGTTTTGCCACATGGTGCAACCCCGGAATCGCCGTAGTCTTGCCGGGAATAAATGTCTGGACGCTGTCTTTGTAGCACACCGTGCCGTCGAGCAACCGGATGGTCATGCGCAAAGTCAGCGTCGAGCCGTCCACTGCCCAACGCCCCGCGCCCTGTTTGGTGATCATGCCGTAATATCCGTCGGCAGACCGCTGCATGGGCAGCCGGTTTTCCTTAATATAGGTTTCGATTTGTTCAATATCTTTCTCCACCATTTTACGGTTGAGATCCCTCATGGCGTTTTTCTCCGCCCGGCTTATTTCCACCGGTTTCAACCCGTTCTGCGACGCGCTGTGATGGCAGGCAGGCAGGCAACAGGTTAATACAACCGCTATTTTACACAGCAGACAGTTCATCTTTATATGGTTCTATGGATTGAATAAATTTTGCGATGGTTTCCGTTACCGTCAGGCGGGAGATGCCGCCCGCCGCATTCAGGTGCCCGCCGCCTTCAAAATGTTTGCGGGCAAATTCATTCACCGAAAACTGTCCGCGCGAACGGAAAGAAAGGCGAATGTTCTCCTGATTCTCCGACAGGAAAACGGAGAGCACAATATCTTTAATATGCAACGGATAGTTTACAAACCCTTCCGTATCGCCGGGTTGAAAGTGGAACGAAGCGATTTCTTCTTTCGTCAGCGCAATGTACGCCGTGCGGTATTCCGGCAGCACCACCATTTTTTCCAGCGCATACCCCAGCAGCCGCATGCGGTTGTACGAATAACTGTTGTAAACGGCGTTGTATATTTTATCCTTGTCAATGCCGTATTGCAGCAATTCCGCAATGATGTAGAAAACTTCGGGGCGCGAGCAATTATTCCGGAAACCGTTGGTATCAGTCATCATGCCGGTATAAATGGCTTCGGCAGCCGTGATATTCAGGCGTGGCAGCAAGCCCAAATCTTTCATCAGGTGATAAAACGTTTCCGCCGACGAACAGGCGCCCGGATCTGAAAAAGCAATGGTGAAATCTTTCAGTTCCGGCTGCAGGTGATGGTCTATCATCACGCGCGGAACGGGCAGGGCGCTGATAAATTTACCCAGCGCATCCATCCGCGAAAGGGCGTTTAAATCGACGCAAAACAGCAAATCGGCTTCCGACAGCAGTTGTTTCGGGCGGGTATGGCCGTGTTTGTAAATCAATATATCTTTCACGCCGTTCATCCAGTGCAAAAATTCAGGAAAAGGATTCGGCACGATAACGGACGTATCTATGCCCAGCGCTTTCAGCACTTGCGTTAGCGCAAGGCTGGTGCCGATAGCGTCGCCGTCGGGATTATGATGCGTAACCACCACGGCGCGTTTAGCCGTTTGCAACAACGCACGAAATTTCTCTATGTTTTCCGGCGCAAAATAAAGTACAGGCATCATAAACTGCGTTCTATAATTAGTAGCTCACAAAGGTACAAAAAAAAATTATGTCGGGAAACGGTAGTAAATGAGAGGGCGCAAAAGTACTACCTTAATGGATGAATACTGGAACAAACGGACAAAATAATGTTTGTAATGAAACAGGTTGTTTGCTGAAACCTTAGCGATTTCAGGGCGTGCGACAGCTAGACGCTATTCGTTTTATCGTTTTGAAAATATAATTATATCGTTTTTCTTAACGCTTACAACGAATTATTCCCGGCTGCCTAGCATCAGTGTTTGCAGTGCCGGCGACGCCAGCAGTGCAACCATTCCACGTACACCCAGCTGAGTATATGAAAACCGTATTTACTCCGTTGTTAAGCAGCACGTCGATGGTTAGATTGGGTGTACAGTTCGGATTGGTGCCACCGCATACTGATTGTGTGTAACAACGGCAGCTCCCTTCCAAAGTGCCACCGTAATTGTCGGCAGTGGGCGGCCACACTGTACATATGTTAGGTTTCCACCTGTTGTAGAATTCATCCCAAGTAGGTATAGTCCACCCTGTCGGGCAAGATGGTTTATTAGTACCCAAATATAAACTTTTCCCGCCGCATACGGCAACACGTTTATCTGCGATAGCCAGATATTCGGCAAACCACCATGTATTATCAGAAAATTGAGTAATACGATAAATTTGATCATCTCGGCTATCTTTTATATATGCTTCCCAATTCTGCGCACCGGTAGTACGTTTTTGGCAAAGATGTGTGGCGTCCATATATAAGTCGCTACCGGTATAGGGACAATAAAGGCTGCCTATACCGGGACAGCCAGTGGCATCCGTAAACGTACTTGATGAATTAACGGTTAAACTTGCTTTCGCTATTGTATTAGTTATTAAAGGCTGTGCATGGCTATTTACTATAAAATTAGCCGTGCCTTTAAAGGTATAAGTTCCCTTATCCAGCGTTACATTCGGCGGATAATCGGAAACATAGGCGCACCAGTTGAATTTAGTGGGGACATTGCTCAACGTTACGGTTATCGTAGCATTGTAAGTACCGGAATTTCCCGACGTGCCTTGCAGCCAAAAGCCTTTGTCGTTTCCTGTTTCCAGCGAAAGAGTACCTGAAGTAGCGGTGGGCGTTCCGGAAACAAGTGCGCGCGTCCAACCGCCCGACGGCGCATTGTTCACTATTGTCCGGTAATCTACAAATACCCACACTTTTGAACTGTATGTACCTGTACGGGAGTTATTCAACCAGGATACATTAAATGTAACGGTGCTGCTTTTTGCACTAACAGGCGTAACTGTAACGCCAGTTTGTGCGTTTGCTGTAATACTTATAGTAAGCATTGCAAAAAGAAAAAAAATTTTTTTCATAATAATATAATTTAAGGTTTATAGTTCTCTATTTAAAGTTTATCGGTATGTTGTCTATGTTCTATTGTCTACAAGTCTATATTCTGTTTTCGTAGCGTCGGGGCTGTTTCCAAACACAAACTTTTTCCCAAAAACAACCCCTTGCTACGATTTTTTATTCGCTGCCAATGTCTCAGTTTTTATGGGCTTTACTATAAAAACGAAACGTGATTCCATCTTATTGCTACCTGAGGTTCTACTAAAACCCACTATAAAAAATAATCTAAAATCACGTTGGTTTGTGAATTGGTTCGTTTTATAGTTTTGAAATTTAGTAGATTTCAGGTAGCCGATTAAAAAGCCAATAATACAACCGGCTTTTTAATTCCATAAATCAAAGAACATCATTAACGCTGCAAATATATTACTTTATTTTTTATCTACAAATATTCTTCATTATTTTTTTACCCCAGGGACACTTCCAGTACGTACTGGAAACCTCCGACGAGGGCTCGGCGTGCGCTGCGTCAGGGATTAACTTGTGCCCACTGATTAAAACAGATTACACAGATTTTAAAAATTTAAAATGCAAAATAAAAAGGGATTAAAATTTGAACAGTTTAGACCGCCGTAAGGCAAAATGTTTAGCTAAACAATCGGAATGTTTAGCTAAACAATCAAAATGTTTAGCTAAACCCTCAAGCTGTTTAGCTAAACCTTCGGGCTGTGATGCTAAACAATCGGAATGTTTAGCTAAGCCCTCCGGGCTGTGATGCTAAACAATCGG
>JAITSM010000047.1 GCA_031287815.1 Prevotellaceae bacterium | reverse complement strand
TTGGCATTGGTGTTGTTGGGAATTTCCGGAGGGCTGTTTGCGGGGATGTCGTTCGTGCTGAAAAACTACACCGACTCCCCCGTGCCCTTCGGCGACGCGCTCACTACGGCGCTCAGCATAGTGGCCACGTGGATGCTCGCCCACAAAATTATCGAACAGTGGTGGATGTGGCTGTTCATAAATGTAGTGTCGGCCATGCTCTACACGTGGCGCGGGTTGTATCCCACAGCGTTTTTGTTTTGCTGCTATGCCGTAGCGTCGGTCATAGGTTATTATAGTTGGAAGAAAAAAAGTTGATTTTTTTTTCGTATTTTTGTAAAAAAACCAACTTAAAATGAACAACCAATATTGTATTATTATGGCCGGCGGCGTGGGGAGCCGCTTTTGGCCTGTAAGCCGCGAACTGCGCCCCAAACAGTTTTTGGATATCCTCGGCGACGGAGAATCGTTTTTGCAGAAAACCGTCGGGCGTTTCGCCAAAATTATCCCGAAAGAAAACATTTTCATTGTTACCGGCGCAAACTATGCCGCCTTAACGCAAAAACAGTTGCCGGGCTTCCGCCCGGAACAAATCCTGAGCGAGCCGCTGCGCCGCAATACCGCGCCGTGCATTGCCTATGCCGCCTACAAGATTTTAAACCGCAACCCCAACGCTACAATGGTGGTAACGCCCGCCGACGCCCATATTGCCAACGAAGAGGATTTTTTGCAAGTCATACAAAACGGCCTGAGCCTCGCCGCCAACAACGATGCGCTGATGACTATCGGCTTGAAACCTTCGCGCCCCGAAACCAACTACGGCTACATCCAAATCAACAAGGGTGAAACGCTGAATGTAGGCGCACAGAAAGTTTACCGCGTAAAAACCTTTACCGAAAAACCCAATGCAGAATTAGCAAAAGTGTTTGTAGAAAGCGGCGAGTTCCTTTGGAATTCCGGTATTTTTATCTGGAATGTAAAAGCCGTTTGCCATGCGCTGGCAACCTACCTGCCGGATATGGCAAGCCTCTTTGAAAAAGGTTCGTCTGCCTACAACACCGGCGACGAAACGGCTTTCATTGCCCAAACGTACGCCCAGTGCCCGAACATATCTATCGACTACGGCATCATGGAAAAAGCGGAAAACGTGTATTGCTTCGCCGCCAATTTCGGCTGGTCGGACTTGGGTACATGGCTTTCGCTCTATGCGCATAAAGACAAAGACAGGCATGGAAACGTAATCGATGCGCCGGAAAATATGTTTTACAACGTATCCAACAGCCTCGTCGTTACTTCCAACAAGCAAAAACTTATCGTACTGCACGGGCTGAAAAACTATCTGGTCGTTGATTCCGACGACGTGCTGCTGGTATGTCCCAATGAAGACGAACCGTTCAAGGCTATCGTCAAGGATGTGCCGGTGAAGAAAGGCGACAAATATATGTAAATACGGAAACTTCCGACGGGCATGTAGTTTATAACGCCGGCATATCTTTGAAGTGTTCCATCACCTCCATACACATGCGGCCATTGTGGTACGGGCATTTCCAAAGCCCCGCCCTGTCGTCGGCGCGGTTGACGCTCCCGTCGGCTTTGCGGCTCCAGTACCATTCACCGCCTGTCCTGTCAACGATATTATCTCGGATATACCGCCACGTGCGGGCTGCTTTCTTCGCGTAATCTTCGTTACCGGAATTTTTGCAGGCATATAAAAAACCGACAACTGTTTCGGCTTGTACCCACCAGTGGCGGTCGCTGTCGATATGCCCGCCGTCGCGTTCGTAAATCATGCTGCCGTCGGGTTGCAGGCCTTCCGCCACTGCGTTGGCGATTTTCAGGCAAAGGGTTTTCACCTGTTCCGACCGTTTCGGGTCGCCTAAAACCTCCGCCGCTTCCCACAGCAACCACGACGCCTCGATGTCGTGCCCATAAGATATGCCGGACGATTTCACGTTCCACGCTTCGTCGAAAAATAAATCAAGGTGGCCGGAATGGTTCAGTATTTTTTCTGTGAACACAGCGATGAGCTTTCGTTGCGCTTCGTGCAGTTGCGGGTTGTTCCACACGCGGCACAGGTTGGTGTACGGCTCGAGGATGTGCAGATGGGTGTTCATTGTTTTCTTTTCGTTGGCGTCCTTACTGCTCAAGCGCATGTCGTCGATGATATTCCATTCGCGCGTGTAGGCTTCGAGGTAACCGCCCGCCTCTTTGTCGCGGTGTTGTTCTATCAGGTAAAAAAATTCTTTGGCCAGCTCCAATGCTTTGGTGTTGCCGGTAGCACGGTAAAATTCCGAAAAGCCGTAGAGGGCAAATCCCTGTGCGTACATTTGCTTTTTAGCGTTTACCGGGCGCCCCTTGTAGTCCAGCTCCCAATACACGCCGCCAAATGTTGTATCTATGAAATAGCCGGTAAGGTAGTCAAAAGCGCGCTGTGCGGCGGCTTTGTATTCGGGCTTTTTCAGCAAGCGGTAGGCGGCAGAAAACGTCCACAGGATACGGGCATTGAGCACGGCGCCTTTGTTAGCTTGCGGATGCAGCGCCCCCTCGCCGTCGATACGGCCGTAAAAGCCGCCCTGTTCGTCGTCCTGCATGCGGTTAAGCCAAAAGGAGAGGATATTATTTTCCAACTCATCTTGAAAAATTTTCATCGTATCATT
Organism: Prevotellaceae bacterium; assembly: GCA_031287815.1. Taxonomy (GTDB): domain Bacteria; phylum Bacteroidota; class Bacteroidia; order Bacteroidales; family UBA932; genus JAIRKX01. Next base: position 3,049 of record JAITSM010000047.1, on the reverse strand, counting down.
TTTTTTCTTTGTGTCCTTTGTGCCATTGCGGGAGATTATTTGCAAGGCAAAATCTCAATCCAGTAATTGTCCGGGTCGGAAATAAAATACAAGCCCATTGCATGGTTTTCGTAGCACACGCATCCCATTTCCTTATGATATTTGCGCACCTCGTCGTAATCGCCTTCCACCCGCACACAGAGATGAAATTCGTCGTCGCCCAGATTGTAGGGCTCTTTGCGGTCGCGCATCCATGTCAACTCCAGCAAAAAATGGGGATTGCTGTTATCGGTCAGGTAGACGATGATAAATGAGCCGTCATCGGCTGTTATACGGTGGCATTCCGTGAATCCAAGCGCTTTTTTGTAAAACGCCATACTTTTCCCCAAATCGAATACATTAAAATTGAAATGATCGAATTTACTTTTTATTTCCATTGTTTTTTTCTTAGAACTGCAAACTTACACGAAAATTATTGAAAATACAAATAGGTGCGGAGATTTTTCTGACGATAAATTATATTTGTTTATTTCAAAATGGTTTCGTAAATTTGGCATCCCAAATAAAATAAAAACCAAAAAATTTAACGCATTTATGAAAACGTATTCCACCGGACAAATTCGCAATGTCGTGTTGCTGGGCAGTTCCCACGCCGGCAAAACCACGCTGGCAGAAGCCATGCTTTTTGAAGGAAAAGTAATCGAACGCCGCGGCGCTATTGAAACTAAAAATACCGTGAGCGATTCCACCGAAGTAGAACAATTGTACCAACGCTCCATTTATCCGTCGTTGCTGTATACGGAATTTATGGAACATAAACTGAATATTATCGACACGCCGGGTTCCGACGACTTTATCGGCGGCGTTATTTCAGCGTTCAAGGTAGCGGATGTGGGCGTGATGATCATCAATGCGCAACAGGGCGTGGAAGTGGGTACGGAAATTATGACCCGCTATGCCGAACGCCACAACAAACCGGTGATTCTCGGCGTCAATCAGCTCGACCACGAAAAAGCCAACTGGGATGATGTGATCGACAGCCTCAAGAATGCTTATGGCAACAAGGTTACATTGATTCAATATCCGGTGGCTACCGGCGCGGGCTTCAACGCTTTTATCGATGTGTTAAAAATGAAATTATACCAGTTCAAAGATGATAACGGTACACGTGAAGAACTGCCCATCCCCGCCGGAGAAGAAGAACGCGCCAACGAACTGCACAAAGCCCTGATAGAAGTGGCCGCCGAACACGACGAAACGTTAATGGAACTGTTTTTCGATAAAGGCATCCTGACCGAAGATGAAATCCGGCAAGGCTTGCGGGCGGGGTTGAAAAACCGCCAGATAATGCCGGTGTTCTGCCTGTCGGCAAAAAAAGATATAGGCGTAAAACGGTTGATGGAATTTATCATCAACGTAGCGCCGTCGCCCGACAAATCGCGCGAATATAAAACCACCGACGACGAAGTCGTGCCTTGCGATGTGAACGGCGCGCCGTCGATTTTTGTATTCAAAACGGCGATGGAGCAACATTTGGGCGAAGTGTCGTATTTCCGCGTGATGTCCGGGAAAATCACCGAAGGTATCGACCTGACCAATGCCGCCAACGATTCCAAAGAACGCTTGACCATCCTGTATGCCGTAGCGGGAAAGAAACGCGAAAAGCTAACGGAAATGGTTGCCGGCGATATCGGCTGTACCGTGAAACTGAAGAATACCAAAGCCAGCCACACCCTGAACGGCGGCGGAAAAGACTGGCAATTTTATCCTATCCAGTTCCCGCCGGCAAAATTCCGCACCGCCATTAAGGCGAAAGTGGAAAAAGACGACGAAAAATTAGGCGAAATCCTTCACCGCGCCCACGCCGAAGACCCGACGATTATTGTAGAATATTCCAAAGAATTAAAACAAATTATCCTCAGCGGGCAGGGGGAACACCATATCAACATCCTGAAATGGTACCTTACCAATGTACATAAACTGGAAGTGGATTTGTTGCCGCCGCGCATTCCCTACCGCGAAACGATTACGAAAATTGCGGCGGCCGACTACCGGCACAAAAAACAATCGGGCGGCGCAGGGCAATTCGGGGAAGTGCACCTGCTCATTGAACCGTACATCGAGGGCGCGCCGGAAAACAACCGCTTCAAAGTCGAAGGAAAAGAATTGGTGCTGAACTTGAAGGCCAAAGAAGAATATCCGCTGGACTGGGGTGGCAAGCTGATTTACTACAACTGCATTGTGGGCGGCGCGATTGATGCGCGTTTCATGCCGGCCATCCTCAAAGGCATTATGGAAAAAATGGAAGAAGGCCCGCTCACCGGCTCCTATGCCCGCGACATTAAAGTATATGTGTACGACGGGAAAATGCACCCGGTGGACAGTAACGAAATTTCATTCAAACTCGCCGGGCGCAATGCTTTCAAAGAAGCGTTCAAAAAAGCGGGGGCGAAAATCATGGAGCCGATATACAATGTAGAAGTGATGGTGCCCGGCGACGCTATGGGCGACGTGATGAGCGACCTGCAAAACCGCCGTGCCATGATTGAAGGCATGAACAGCGAAAAAGGGTTTGAAGTGTTGAAAGCCCGCGTCCCGCTTGCCGAGATGAATAAATATTCCACCACGCTAAGTTCCCTCTCTTCGGGGCGCGCGACCTTTACCATGAATTTTGCCGACTACCAGCAAGTGCCGGGCGAAGTGCAGGAAAAACTCCTTGCAGCCTACGAAGCACAGGAAAAAGAAGAGTAGTTGTGAGTCCTGAGTTGTGAGTCGGCTGGCGCCAGCCACATCATACTTCATTCAAAAAAAACCGCCGGCATCTTTCCATACCGGCGGTTTTCATTAGTTACCTCCCCCCGACCCCCTCCTTCGGAGGGGGAGTTGGCTCCCTCCCCTTCGGGGAGGGCTGGGGAGGGGTGTCAGGGAATAATCGCACTCGCCATCGTACTCCACGGCCCCTTTTCGCCTCTGGTGTTTTCCCAGCAGAGGGCGAAGTAGACGGTCTTGCCGCGCTGGTCTTCGTCGAAGGTGAGGGTGAAGGGCGAGCGGGTGTCGAACGACGAATGGC
>JAITSM010000125.1 GCA_031287815.1 Prevotellaceae bacterium | reverse complement strand
AAAACATACAATACAAACTCAATCGAAGACCAAGAAAATTGCTTAACTTTGACGAACCTTACAAAGTAATAGCTCGCGCTATGTATCTTCCCGGTTGCATTTGATTCTTGAATCTACGCAGGATGAAATATTTATGAGCGGTATTGGAAAGTTCGGAATTTTTACGTTCCTTTGTGTTTTTTGCGGTTTTAGAGAAGTGGGCGGGTGGGTCTCGGTGGTAAGTGTGTGTGCTCTCGCAACGGTTTCAGAAGGGGGGCATTTTTCCCGATCAACGGGGCTGTACCGGTCAACGGGGAGTTATAAAGATAATCGTTCACGATATTTTTTTTGAATTCATTACTAACCGGATGCAAAGGTAAGAAAGATTTACCTATCTGCAAAATATTATTTTTGAAGTATGAGGTATGTGTATCTATTGACCGCCTACTGCCTACTGAAAACTGCTTACTGAACCCCGGCGCCAGCCCAATTAGTCACATTAGTAAATTAGTCACATTAGCACATTCTCCATCTAAAAAAACTGCCAACTGCACCCCGTCTGCGGGTGGTTCCGGTACGGCTTTTTGCAGCGGCTCGATGAACTGGATTGTTTTTACGTCGTATGCGGTGGCGCGTTTACCTTTGGCGCGGAAGCTCTTTACGCCGATAAATCCGTCCACGTCGATGGTTTCCGGCGGGCGATGCGCCTGCTTGCCTTTAAAGGTCAGCTGCGCCTGCGGGAAGCGGTCTTCCGAAAGTTCTACAAGGTAAGAATCGGGATGCTCGCCCACTAACGATTGCGGCACGGCGTCGCCCGGCTCGAGGGTAAAACGTTTGAGGTAAAATGCTTTTTGTTCCGCTTCGTAGTAGCTTATGGAGAATATTTTATTGCTGTCGAATTTTTCTATGCGTAATAATTCGCCGTCGTAACGGTTGCTTAAATCGTAGTTGGTGGTGTAATAAGTTCCTTTTTTGGTGATGGCCAGAATCCGTTCACCGTTGTGGAACTCGCCAAGCAACAGGCCGCGCCGGTCGGTATTGAGGCGTTGTATGTCGGCGTCGAACCAGATTTGCTGGCCGCCCAATGTGGATTCTCCTTTTTCTTTCAGCACTATTTTGTGGACAGGGTAGCGCGCCAGCAGGTTTCCCATTGATGCGCGGCCTTTGATGGCCAACGACCCGAAGTCAAATTCAAAAATCAGCTTCTTCAGTTTCGGGCGTGGCTTCAGGTAAACCTTCAGCACTTCGGCTTCCCCGTTAGGGTTGGCGGTAAGCCACAATACCTGCGAGCCTTCTTTGCCTTGCGTTACGTCATATTCCTTGTCGCGCGTGATGCCCGACACAAAAAAGCGTTTCACAAAGATTTGTCCGCTTTTGCCGTCACGGTAAGCCGCGTTGTAAATCGTACGTTCGTCGTTGCGCTTGAACACCGCCATGTGGATAATGTCTTTGCCCACAAATGCCTTTTCCTGCACTTTGGTGATTATGTATTTTCCGTTGCGCAGGAACACGATGATTTCGTCAATATCGGAGCAGTCGCTCACGTATTCGGCATTGTCGTCGCGTTTCAAATCCATGCCCACAAAGCCTTCCGCACGGTTCACATACAGTTTGGCATTGGCCACTACCACCTGCGTGGCTTCAATGGTTTCAAAGCTGCGCAATGCGGTTTTGCGCTCAAAGTTTTTCCCGTATTTCTTTTTTAGCTGGCGGAAATAATTTACCGTATAATCTACCAGATTGGAGAGGTTATTCTCCACCTCCCCCATCTCCGCTTCAATATGTTTAATACGTTCATCCGCCGCCTTGAGGTCGAATTTGGAAATCTTGCGCACCGGTTTTTCCACCAGCCACGCCACGTGTTCGGAAGTAATGGGGTTTCGCAATTTCTTTTCAAAAGGTTTCAACGCCTGTTCCACCGCCGCCAGCTGCGCTTCCCACGATTTGGCATTGCTTTCCAGTTCGCGGTAAATACGTTCTTCAAAGAATATTTTCTCCAGCGACGAGTAATGCCAGTCCTCGTGCAGTTCCGCCAGCCGGATTTGCAGTTCCTGCTGTAGGAGGTTTTTGGTGTGCTCCGCATTGTGCTGCAAAATGGCTTTCACGCCGATGAAACGCGGTTTGTCGTCCTCGATGACGCACGCATTCGGGGAAATGGATACTTCGCAGTCGGTAAACGCATAGAGCGCGTCAATGGTTTTGTCAGGCGACACGTCGTTGTACAGGTGCACGACGATTTCCACATTCTGCGATGTATTGTCGTCCACCTTGCGGATTTTTATTTTCCCCTTGTCGTTGGCTTTGAGTATGGACTCGATGATGGAGGAGGTCGTTTTTCCGTACGGAATATCGGTAATGACCACCGTTTTCTTATCCACTTTGTTAATGCGTGCGCGTACTTTGACTGCGCCGCCGCGCAATCCGTCGTTGTAGCGCGTACAATCGGCCAGCCCGCCGGTGGGGAAGTCGGGGAACAGTTCAAAGCTTTTTCCTTTCAGGTGGGCAATGGCAGCGTCGATGAGTTCGTTGAAATTGTGCGGAAGGATTTTCGACGCCAGCCCCACAGCGATGCCTTCCACGCCCTGCGCCAGCAGCAGCGGGAACTTTACCGGCAGGGTTACCGGTTCGCGGTTGCGTCCGTCGTAAGAATCCATCCATTCCGTTGTTTTCGGATTAAACACGACTTCACTGGCAAAGGCGGTCAGGCGGGCTTCGATATAACGCGGTGCGGCGGCGCTGTCGCCGGTGAGGATGTTGCCCCAGTTTCCCTGCGTATCGACCAGCAGGTCTTTTTGCCCCAGCTGCACCAGCGCATCGCCGATAGACGCATCGCCGTGTGGGTGGTACTGCATCGTATGCCCGATGATATTTGCTACCTTATTATAACGTCCGTCGTCGATACGTTTCATGGCATGCAGGATGCGCCGCTGCACCGGTTTCAGTCCGTCGTCGATATGCGGCACGGCGCGTTCCAGGATGACATAGGAGGCGTAATCCAGAAACCAGTCCTTGTACATACCGGGCAGCTTGTACTTCTTCTCGCCTTCGTTGATGAGCTTGGCATAGCGGCTGTCGCCGGCGCTCTCGCTGGTTGTTAGTTCTTCTTCTAATTCGATATCTTCGCTTGACATGGTATAATTTTATAAATCTGTTTAGGGGTTACAGGGATTGGCTGTAAAGCGTCTTTACTTGGTTTCCAATTCTCCTTCCTCCACTTCTTCCAACCCTTCTTCTATGCGCAGGTTGTCGATAATAAAGCCTTGCCGATCGGGGGTATTTTTGCCCATGTAAAATTCCAGCAGGTCGTGAATATTGTCGTCTTTGCTCAGGCGCACGCGGTCGAGACGCATGGTTTCGCCGATGAACTCTGCAAATTCTGTCGGCGATATTTCCCCCAACCCTTTGAACCGGGTTATTTCAGGATGTTTCCCAAGTTTGCGGATGGCCTTTTCGCGTTCTTCGGGCGTATAGCAATAAAATGTCTCTTTCTTGTTGCGTACGCGGAACAACGGCGTCTGTAGAATGTACAAGTGCCCCTGCCGGATAATGTCGGGGAAAAATTGCAGGAAAAACGTAATCAACAGCAGCCGGATATGCATGCCGTCCACATCGGCATCGGTAGCAATGACGACCTTGCTGTAGCGCAGGTTTTCAATATCGTCTTCAATGTTAAGCGCCGCTTGCAGGAGGTTAAATTCTTCGTTTTCGTACACTACTTTTTTCGTCATGCCGAAAGTGTTCAGCGGCTTCCCTTTCAGGCTGAATACCGCTTGCGTATTCACATCACGGCTTTTGGTGATGGAGCCGCTCGCCGAGTCGCCTTCGGTAATAAACAAAGTGCTTGCTTCCGCCACCTCGTGTTTGTCGTTATAGTGAATGCGGCAATCGCGCAGTTTTTTGTTGTGCAGGTTCGACTTCTTTGCCCGTTCGCGCGCCAGTTTCTGGATGCCGGAAATCGCCTTGCGTTCCTTTTCCGATTCCAGGATTTTCTTCAACAGGATATCGGCGGTTTCTGGATGCTTGTGCAGGTAGTTATCCAATTTTTCTTTGAGGAAATCGCCGATGAAGTTGCGTACCGACAGCCCGCCCGGAGCCATGTCTTTAGAGCCTAATTTCGTTTTCGTCTGCGACTCGAATACCGGCTCTTCCACTTTGATGCTTATCGCTGCCACCATGGAATGGCGCACATCCGCCGGGTCGAAGTCTTTTTTATAAAATTCTTTAATCGTCTTGGAAACCGCTTCGCGAAACGCCGACAAGTGGGTGCCGCCCTGCGTGGTATTTTGCCCGTTCACAAACGATGCGATAGATTCGCCGTATTCATGGCCGTGCGTAATGACCATTTCAATATCCGTACCCTGCAAATGTATGGGTGGGTAGAGCGGCGCTTCGCCCATGTCTTCGTTCAGCAGATCCAGCAAACCGTTTTTGGAAACATACGTTTCGCCATTCAGGATAATTTGCAACCCGGCGTTCAGGTAGGTGTAGTGCCGCACCATCTGTTCCACGAACTCCATGTTGAACGCATAATGCCCGAACACTTCTTCGTCGGCTGTAAAGGTAACCAGCGTACCGTTTTTTTCTTTGCTGTCGCTTTGCTGTTCTTTCAACAGGTTGCCCTGCGAGAAGGCGGCTTCACTGGATTTTCCCTCGCGGAACGAAACAATTTCAAACGATGACGACAGGGCGTTCACCGCTTTAATCCCCACGCCATTCAGCCCTACCGATTTTTTAAAGGCTTTGTTGTCATACTTTGCGCCGGTGTTCATAATGCTGGATACCGCCACCACCTTTGTCAGCGGGACGCCGCGCCCGTAGTCGCGCACAGTTACCTGCGCTTCGTCGATCCTTACTTCAATCTGTTTGCCGAAGCCCATAGCGTATTCGTCGATAGAATTGTCGAGCACTTCTTTCAGGAGGATATAGATGCCGTCGTCGGGCGAACTGCCGTCGCCCAGTTTGCCGATATACATGCCCGGCCGTCGCCGGATATGCTCATTCCAGTCCAGTGTAATTACATTATCATCTAAATAAATAGCATTTACAGCATCCATAACAGCATTGTAAAAAGAATGGGCAAAGATACAAAAAATACCTTCGCCTTTTATGGAGAAGTTTTGAACAATTTGTTTTTTGTGAGGGGTGAGAAGTGAAGGGTGAAGAGTGAGCAGTAAACGGTCAACGGCGCGCGGCGTGAAACGCCGGATTTTCATAACCGCAGGCAAGCGCAGCGCAGCCTGCGGAACGAAGAACGCCTGCGCCTTTCGCGCGGCGCACTGTCCGTGCATAGCGGAAAGCCGGTGCTCCGCGCGAAAAGCAGGAAGTGCCATGTAGCCCCCATGCTGCGTTACGCTCCGCTCCACTTGCATGGGGTTATGAAAATTCAAGCCCTACGGGCTTATTCAATGGAGAATGGAGAATTGAAAATGGAGAATGAAGGTTTCCGGCGACAGCGCCCTTCACCCTTCACTCTTCACCCTTCACCATTATTTTCCCCCTTCCTTTTTCCGCCAAAAAGAACAGAATTTCAAAAATTTTTATTTATTTTTTCCTGAATATCAAATATTATTTGTAATTTTGCACCCGGTCTCCGTTTTGACTTACTCAGTCAAAACGCTCTCCTTCGTTTCTCATTTCCAGTAACATATTTTTTGCGTTTTTTACGTAGGACTTACGTATTTATTAGCCTCCAGGA
>JAITSM010000227.1 GCA_031287815.1 Prevotellaceae bacterium | reverse complement strand
TCGGTTTTATCGTAGTAGTTTATGGCGTGGTCTTCACTGATTACGAGAATGTCATTCGTTGTGGTTTTCGCCCAATGGTATTTTCCCTGAAATTCGTCGTGATATTCAATAAGGTGGTTATTTTTATCTAACCGGTTAAAACCGTGGTTGGTGGCAATCCACAAAATATTGTCTTCGGCCTCCATCATGCCTTCAATCAAGTTGCCCGATAGGCTGGTGGGATTGTTGGGCGTGGGTTTATACACCCTGATATGCAGCCCGTCGTACATGTTCAGCCCGTCGCATGACCCAAACCACATCAGGCGCTCTTTGTCTTGCACAATAGCCTGTATGGCGCTGTTCGACAGCCCGTCTTTGCTCGACAATTGCCGCAGGTTGTAAGCCGAAACCGGCATGGCCGGCAGGATAAATATAAGCCCTATATATAGCTTTTTTAACATATAGGTCACGATTCAAGTCATGCAAATATATAAAAATATTTCATTCGAAAGCAAATGTCACAAATCCGTATATAATGGTCGCAAAATCGTACTAATCTTTGTTGACCTTTCAATATTTTTGGCATGTAAATTGAATATTACGTAAATATTAACTTAATTTATGAATTTATGAATGATTCGATGAGTAAAAAGCAAACAATCGTATGGAGCAGGTTTTTGTTGTTTTTGGTGCCGCTGCTATTGCTTATGGCGCCGGAAGCGTTAACCGCTCAAGTACAGGCCGGGGAAAAGATAAAAGTTACCGGCAAGGTTTTGGACAAAGCGGGCGATCCGGTTATCGGGGCGTCTGTCGTTCAAAAAGGTACCACTATTGGAGTTTCTACGGGAGGAGATGGAAACTTCAGTGTAGAACTTCCGCGCGGTACCGTTATTGTAGCCAGTTTCTTGGGTTTTGCACCCCAAGAGGTGACCGTAACGGAGCAACCGATGACTATTATTTTAGAGGAGAGTTCGAAAATACTTGACGAAATCGTAGTAACCGGCTACGCCACGCAAAAGAAGGTCACGCTCACGGGCGCGGTGTCGTCTGTCGGCTCTACCGACCTTTCGCGTTCGGTGGCTTCTACCACCTCAGGCGCCTTAGTGGGTAAACTGGCAGGCGTGAACTTCCGCCAAACCGACGGGCGTCCCGGGTCGAGCACCAAAATTAATATCCGGAACATGGGCACGCCACTTTATGTCATTGACGGTGTACAGAAAGACGAAGGGCAGTTCAACAATATCGACTTTAACGATATCGAGTCCGTCAGTATTCTGAAAGACGCCAGCGCTGCCATTTACGGTATGCGGGCGGCCAACGGCGTGGTGGTGGTGACTACCAAGCGTGGCAAACGCGGCGAAGGCCACCACATCAACGTGAATGCCAACTACGGCTGGCAAAACATATTCCGCTTTCCCCAACCGGCCGACGCTCCTACCTACATCCGCGCCTATATGCAATCTGACGCCATACAGGGACGCTCTCCGCGCTTCACCTCCGACGACCTGGCCAAATGGACGGCGGGCACCGAAAAAGGATATGTGCCGTTCGACTAGTATGACTATGTGCTCAATACCACACCGCAGTGGTATGTAGGGGCTAACGCTTCGGGAGGCTCAGAAAGTATTAATTACTACATATCGCTCAGCCATATCGACCAAACGGACTTGATTATGAACTATGGCGGGTTTTACCGCACCAACGCCCAAATCAATGTGGACGCCAACATCACCAAAAAACTCAAAGTGGGTGCAAGTTTCAACGGCCGTATCGAGGAGCGTGACCACCCGGGCGTGCCCGGCGGCGACGACCAATGGCAAGCCCTTTTTGCCATCTATCGCAACCTTCCTTTCCAACGCCCGTTTGCCAACGATAACCCCAATTATCCGGCCAGGACGCAACAAACCGAAACCAACTTCGGGATGCTGAGCTACGAAAAGTCGGGACATGTGAACGACAAATGGCGCGTCATGCAGCTCAACTTCAATGCCGAATATGAAATTATGCCCGGCTTGAAAGCCGAAGGCAAATTCGGGTACTATTTCGCACACCACTGGCTCGATAACCATGAATACACCTATAAACTTTATGGCTATGACGAAGCCACCGATACATATCCGGTAGTGCACGAAATGAACAACCCTTACCGTGAACGCGAAATTAATAATGTGGAAGAATTTAATACGCAGTTCCAACTGAATTACAATAAACAGTTTGCCGAAAAGCACAACGTCAATGCCTTTTTGGTGGCCGAAAGTTACTTGCGCGAAACGCCCCGCCTTTGGATGCGCGATGCTCCGGCTTCCAATGCGCTGACGCTAATGAGATTCCCGACGTTATTGGAACTCGCCGACGAAGGCAAACGCGCCGAAGCGCGGCTGGGCTATGCCGGACGCTTGAATTATAACTACGACGAAAAGTACCTCTTTGAATTTTCGGCCCGCTACGACGGCTCGTGGAAATTCAAACCCGAAGAACGGTGGGGCTTTTTTCCATCGGCTTCGGTAGGATGGCGCATTTCGCAGGAAAACTTTTGGCAAAATTCCGTCATCAACAAGTATATGAATGAATTTAAACTCCGCGTATCCTACGGATTGACGGGCTCCGACGGAGTGAGCGACTACAGCGCGTTTGACTATATGCCTGGCTACAACTACGGCAACGGCGGAGCCACCATTGACGGTAAATATGTGGTAGGGACGCAACCCCGCGGGCTGCCCAACACCACCCTCTCATGGATGAAAGCAAAAACGCTGAATGCAGGCTTTGAATTTCAAATGTTCAACGGGCGGCTTACCGGCCAGTTTGATTATTTCCGCCGCCTTATGGACGGACTGTCGGCGCGGCGCAACGACGTGCTGATTCCTTCCGAAACGGGCTTTGAACTTCCGTATGAAAACCTGAATTCCAGCTTGACCACCGGCGTGGACGGCGCACTCACGTGGCGTGACAAGGTTCGCGTCCTCGGCGAAGATTTGCACTACAAGGTGGGCGGCAACTTTACTTTCGCCCGCATGTATGACTGGTATCGCTATAATCCGCAATTCAACCACTCGTGGGGCGAGTACCGTAACAGCATTCTGGAACGCTATGCCTATTTGAATTGGGGATATCGTGTAGTAGGGCAATTCCAAAACTGGGAAGAAATTGCCAACTATCCGGTGGATATTGACGGGCAAGGCAACCGCACCATGCGGCCGGGCGACTTTATTTATGCCGACCTGAACGGCGACAAGCGTATTAACGGTTACGACGAGCGGCCCATCGGCTACCGCGAAGGCGAAACGCCTTACCTCAACTTTGCCTTTAACCTGAGCGTTGAATGGAAAGGCATCGATATTGCCGTCGACTTTACCGGCGCTGCCTTTGCTTCGTATTACCTGAATTCGGAAGCGCGCGAACCGTTCCACGATGGTGGTAACAATCCGCAGTATTACCTCGAAAACCAATGGCGCTTGAGCGACCCCACCGACGCCAACAGCGCCTTGATTCCTGGAAAATACCCTACGGTACTTGACGGAAACCGCAACCATTCCAACTATTGGAGAAATGACTTTTGGTTGCTAAATGTGAATTACCTCAAACTGAAAAACCTCGAAATCGGTTACACGCTGCCCACAAAGTGGACGAAAAAGGCAGGCCTGGAAAAAGTGCGGTTTTATTCGCTTATGCAAAACCTGTTCAGTTTCGACAATTTGAGTGATGTGGAAATCGACCCCGAAATAACAGACGGCACAGGCGTACACTACCCCACTATGAGGACGATTAACGTTGGGGTGAATCTTACGTTTTAATTATTAAAAATGATTTATCTTATGAAAAAAATATATTACACAATATGTATAGCCGCCCTACTGGTAACAGCGGGCTGCGCAGACTTTCTCGACCGTGAATCGGAAAATCTGCTCTCCGACGAACAGGTGTTTTCCGACGAGAATATGATTAATTCCGTCCTTGCCAATTATTACGGCAGGATTGACTGGGGCCAGCGCATTGATGACCATGACTCCTACATGGCCACTGACGAAGCCGCCAACTCCGGCGCCGGAGGCTGGTGTTGGGGAGGAAGCCCTTATGATGACAATATTATGCGGGTGTATGACTACGGCTTAATCCGCCATATCAACCAGTTTCTGGCCGGTATCAAATCCGACGCATCCGCCGGGCTTGACGAAGCCTACCGCCGGCAATTAGAAGGCGAAGTGCGGTTTATCCGCGCATGGACATATTTCAATATGTGCCGCTGCATGGGAGGAATGCCCATTGTGGGGGACGAAATATTTGATTATACCGGCGGAATGGACATTACAGCGTTGCAATTTCCGCGTGCTACCGAAGCCGCATTGTACGATTATGTGATTAGCGAGTGTACGGAAATTGCCGGCATGTTGCCTGAGGGCTATAACAAGAACGCTGCACGCGCCAACAAATGGGCTGCCCTTACGCTCAAAGCGCGCGCCGCCATTTATGCCGCTTCTATTGCCAAATACGGCAATTCGGTAACGCCCGACATAAAAACTTCCGACCATACTGCCGCCGAAGGTGGCGCAGTGGGTATCCCGGCTTCCAAAGCCAACGGTTACTACCAAACGGCGCTGGCTGCGGCCGAGGAAATTATTACTGGCGGAAAGTATCGCCTCTATAATGAAAATACCGACAAGGGCGTTAATTTTTACGAAGCCGTGTGCAACAAAAGCAGCCACGAAATAGAGGTGATTTGGGCAAAAGACCATATCGTGCCGGGAAACAGTACGGGTTTTACCAACGGCAACGGACCTCTCTCGATGGCGCAGGATGCCGACGCTAACCGCGAAACCGCTATCCTGAACCTGGTAGAAGCGTTTGAATACAAAACCGA
>JAITSM010000026.1 GCA_031287815.1 Prevotellaceae bacterium | reverse complement strand
TTTTTGAGTTAAGAACTAAAAACTAAAAGTTAAGAGTTGGCTGGCGCCGGAGTCAGTAGGCAGTTTTCAGTTGGCAGTAGGCAGTAGCTGGCGCAAGCTACATCATACATCATACATCATACATCATTTTCAACTTTCCATTTTCAACTAAAAAAAGTGGAGCAAGGACTTCCTCTTAGAACTTATCAAAATCTAAATGCGTTGACCCTGACCCTTCACCCATTCATCCCCTCACTCTCCAAATTTTTTCTTACATTTGCACTAATGAATAATCGTTGGATAATAATGGTATTTTGCTGTGCCGCTTGCCTGCAGGCGCGGGCGCAGGTGTGCCAGACGTCGGGCAATATGATCCGCAGCGTGTCGGTGAATGACCGCGGAGAACCGGTCATTACGTGGGACGCGCCGGCGGATTTGCCGGGAAATGCTACCGGGTATATTATTTATGACTATGTGGGCGGCGCGCACTGTATGGATATTATTACTACCGTCGGTTTAGGCGCGCGTTCCTATACGCATGCGGCGGCAAAGCCCTTGAGCGCCTCCCGCGCGTACAGCATCGCCTTCGAGACCGGGAGCGGAAACGACGGGGATCTTACGCAACAGCATGCTTTTCCCTGGCTGGAGGCGGTGTACGACAGTTGCCGGTATGCGCTGGATTTGCAATGGACGCCTTACACAGGGTGGGGGAGGGTTACCTACAATATATATGGCGGCGAGCTGGGAACGTCGCTGGAATTGCTGGCGTCCTCGATTAGCGGCTTGCAATACACGTATGCCGGCGGCCTCCGCGAGCTTCCCGACAATGAGTGGTACGAAGTGTACGTGGAAGCCGTCAATACCGCTGACCCTGCGGCGAAGAGCCGCTCCAACCGCGTGGCCGTTTTTACCAAAACCCTGCAGCGTCCGGCGCATTTGTCCATTCAGCGCCTTCGGTATGCCGGGCATCAGGTGCAGCTGGAATTTACGGTTGACCCCGCCACCCGGCTCGCTACCTTCCATGTGATGCGCAGCAGCCACTTCGGCGGGGAATATGCGCCTGTTCATACCTTTTCCGGCAAAACGCTCCAGAGCTGGACGGACGAAGCTGTCCATTCTATGTATTACTACCGCCTGGCGGCGGAAAATAATTGCCGGCGGATAGCGAAGCAGGGCAATGTTTTGAACAATATGGAACTGTTTATTAAGCCGGAAAACGGCGAATGGCATTTGTCATGGAATAAGCTGCACAATGGGCGGTCGTATTCCCTGGAGCGGCTGGAGCCCTCGCCGCAACAGTTGCTGTCGAATGTTGCCGACACGGCGTACAGGGAGCGGATAGACGCTTCCGCCGCCGCCTTGAGCTATTGTTACCGGGTGGCGTCGGTGACGGATATAGGCGGGAAAAGCGAAACGGTCGCCTGCGCCGACTACGAGCCGGAAGTGTGGATGCCCGACGCCATCAACCCCCAAAGCGCGGTGCGCAATCCGCATACCGGCCGGCAGCGCAACCGGTTTGGGCCGGTGCTGTTCATCGACCCTTCGGCTTACGCCTACCGGCTGGAAATATACGACCACAACGGCGGCCGGGTAGCCGCCATCGAAAAAGCCTTTACCGACTCGCCGCTCGAAAAATCCTGGACCGGTGTCAACGGGCAAGGCGTTTTTGTGCCGGAAAATATGTACCTTTATCGCCTCGAACTGTCTTTTACCAATGGAAAAACCATCAAAAAAACAGGAAACGTCGCGGTAATAATGGAAAATGTCTTTTAATTATGAATTATGGATTATGTGGGAAAGGGATGAAAAGGATGAATGCCCTTCGGGCGATGAAAGGGAAGCGAAGCCCGCCCGGAGAAGCATCGATATACAAATTATGATGTATGAATTAGGAGACAGGAGACTTTTAGACAAAAGAACATGGACAGCGTTCTAATGTCTATAGGTCTATGTTCTAAAACTACACTAACTACCTTTAACTACACTAACTACCTTTAACTCCCCCGACTCACGACTAATGACAAACGACTATCGACTGCAAGAAGAATTTGAAGGATTGCTGGAAGCGTGCAGGAAACGCAGCCCGAATGAAGAAGAGCTGGGCGTGATACGGCAAGCCTTCGACCTGGCGAATGAAGCGCACAAGGGCGCGCGCCGCCGGTCGGGAGAGCCCTACATTTTCCATCCGCTAGCGGTGGCGAAGATTGTGGTGAATGAAATAGGGCTGGGCTATAAATCGGTGAGCGCCGCCCTGCTGCACGATGTGGTGGAAGATACCGACTATACGGTGGCCGATATTCAACGTCTCTTCGGTGATAAAATTGCGGAACTGGTCGAAGGGTTGACGAAAATCGAAGGCGCGCTCTCCAACTCCACGCAGGCGGAGAATTTCAAACGGATTATTTTAACCCTCAACAACGATATTCGTGTTATCCTTATCAAGCTGGCCGACCGGCTGCACAATATGCGTACGCTGGATTCCATGCCCGAAAACAAACGGTCGAAAATCACGGGCGAAACCATGTACGTCTACGTGCCCCTGGCGTTGCGGCTGGGTCTGTATTCCATAAAAACGGAACTCGAAAACATCTGGTTGAAGTTTTCACAGCCCGAAGAATACAATAAAATAAAAACCATGCTCGATGCTACCGAAGCGTCGCGCAGCAACTATATCGAACTGTTTACGCAACCGGTAAAGGAAAGTTTATACCGGCGGGGCGTGTCGTTCGACCTTGTCAGCCGGACCAAATCGGTGTATTCGATATGGCACAAGATGCATGTGAAAAACATCAGCTTTGAAGAAGTGTACGACCTGTTTGCCGTCCGCATCATCTTTGACCCCTGGCCTGATTTGTCGGAACTGG
Source organism: Prevotellaceae bacterium (assembly GCA_031287815.1). GTDB lineage: Bacteria > Bacteroidota > Bacteroidia > Bacteroidales > UBA932 > JAIRKX01. Next base: position 4,501 of record JAITSM010000026.1, on the reverse strand, counting down.
CGCAGTGCTATGAGATACATTCGGTCATCAGCAGGATCTATAAAATTATTCCCGGACGTACGCGCAATTGGGTAAAAACGCCGAAAGCCAACGGCTACGAAGCCCTGCATGAAACCTTCATGGGGCCGCAGGGAACGCCGGTGGAAGTGCAAATCCGCTCGCGGCGCATGGACGACATTGCCAAACACGGCGTGGCGGCGCACTGGCGTTATAAAACGCAACAGTCGCAGGAAAGCGAATTGGACAAATGGCTGGAGCAAATCCGCAGTATCCTCGAAAACCCGAATATCAATGCGGCGGAGTTCCTGGATCAAATCCACAGCGACCTGGTAACCTCCGATATGTACGTCTTCACGCCGAAGGGCGAATCCAAACTCATGCCGAAAGGCGCGACGGTACTGGATTTTGCCTATTACATCCATTCCGCCATAGGCAACAAGGCGATTGCCGCAAAAGTCAATCACGAGTTGACCTCCATCAACCATGTGCTGAAAAGCGGCGACCAGGTGGAGGTGCTCACCGCCGAATCGCAACAGCCGCAACGGGAGTGGCTGAATATTGTTACCACCACCAAAGCCAAGTCGATTATTACCGACGCGCTGAAAGCCGAAGCCAAAAACCGCGACAAAGACGGCCGCGAAATTATTGAACAACGGTTGCAGAAACTGGGCATCCAGCCCATGTCGCGCGTGTTTAACAAGCTGGCAAAGGGCTACGGGGTAACCAACAAGGAAGAATTGTTCAGCAAAGCCGGCGCGGGCTTGATTGACTTTTCCATTTTTGAAAAAATCCTGCGCACCAATACTGAGAAAAAATCCGTTACCTACTGGGGATTGAAATTCCCGCTAAGCCTTATCGGCATTGGCGCTTCCGGCGACAAACAGAAAGACGCCAAAGGCGCTATCGATAAAAAACAACCCTACCTTTTGCAGGAAAACGTTATCGACAAAACCTTAACCTATGACATCGCGCCTTGCTGCAAGCCCATTCCCGGCGACGAAATCATCGGCTTTGTGGATGACAACCAGCATGTAATTGTCCATAACAAAAATTGCGAAGAGGCTACGCGCCTTGCCGCGCAACACGGCGACCGCATCATTAAAGCCCGGTGGAGCAAACACACGCAGCAGTCGTTCCTCTCGCGCCTTGAGATACGCGGGTTCGACCGCATCGGCATCCTCAACGAATTAACAAACATTATTACCGGCCGCCTCTCCGTGAATATCCGCAAGCTGTTTATCGAAAGCCACGACGGCATTTTTGAAGGCTACATCGACCTCTACGTACACAGCAAGTCAGACCTGGCCGTACTGATTGACGAAGTGAAAGGCGTCAAGGGCATGGAATCCGTCAAACGCGCCGATAAAATCCCGGATTAAAATTATGAAGTATTTCCCCACAGATTTTCACAGATTATAACAGATTACACAGATTAAATCTGTGAAATGGGAAAAAATCTGTGTAAATCTGTGGGAACAGCTTTCAACTAAAAATGAACTCTTTCTTAAAAATACATGAGCGTTACCGTACGGAAGGCATGGATACGCGCCACATACGGCATGAACAGGTGGCGGCGCTGGTGAACAAACTGCCGGCGCCGTTTAGCGTAACCACACTGGGGCAATCGGTGGAAAACCGCGCCATTTACGGCATCCGTGCCGGCAGCGGCGCTACGCGGGTGCTGCTCTGGTCGCAAATGCACGGCGACGAAAGCACAGCCACCCGCACGCTTTTCGACCTTTTCCGTTTCCTGTCCGCTTCGGACGAATACGACGAAACGCGCCGTTTCCTGCTCGCGCAACTCAGCCTGCTGTTTATTCCCATGCTCAATCCCGACGGCGCAGAACATTTCCGGCGTGAAAACGCATGGGGCATCGACATTAACCGCGATGCGCGGCAGCTGGCCACGCCCGAAGGCGCGATTTTGCACCGCCAAACCATCGCTTTTCAACCTTACTTTTCCTTCAACCTGCACGACCAGGAGAGTTACTATTCGGCAGGCAGGTCGCCCGTTCCTGCGACGATCGCCTTTCTTGCGCCGCCTCCCGACCCGCAGGAAAGCCTGACGGATAACCGCCGCCGCGCCATGCAACTGATTGTGTCGCTCCACAGGGAACTGCAGCAGGTGATACCGGGCGGCGTAGCAAAATGGAGCGACGACTACGAGCCGCGCGCATTCGGCGAGTGGTCGCAGGCGCAAAACAGCGCAACCATACTCATCGAGTCGGGCGGTTATTACAACGACCCGGAACGGAATTTCGTCCGCCGCCTGCACTTCGGCGTACTGCTGGAAGCTTTGCGTATGATTGCCTCCAAAAGCTATGTTGCCGAGCCGGTAGAGCCCTATTTCGCCATTCCCTACAATCGCGAAAACGGGCTGTTCGACACGCTCCGGCGAAAACAAACCCTCACCGCCAACGGCGTGTCGTATACTACAGACGTCGGCCTCCGCAAAGGAGAAACCTTCTTCGGCGACTTCGAAACCTGCGGAGAACTGAAGGGTGAAGGGTGAAGGGGGCTGGCGCCAGCCGACTCACGACTCACGACTAAAAAACGACTAATGACTAAAAACGACTCACGGCTTACGACTATAGTAAATAACCTGCCGCACTGTCCGGGCGTTTACCGTTTCCTGAATGAGGAGGGCGTGGTGATTTACGTAGGCAAGGCGAAAGATTTACGTAAGCGGGTGTCGCAATATTTTGTGCCGCAACGGCAGGAAAGCGCCAAAATAAAACACCTTGTCCATAAAATCGCCGACATTCAATATACGGTAGTGCCTACCGAGTCGGACGCCCTGTTGCTGGAAAATAACCTTATCAAAGAACTGCAACCGCGCTACAATGTGCTGCTCAAAGACGATAAAACCTATCCGTGGATTTGCATTAAAAACGAACCTTTCCCGCGCGTTTTCCCCACGCGGCGGCGCATAAAGGACGGCTCGGATTATTTTGGCCCCTACACTTCCATTTCCATGATGAAGGTCTTGCTCGAACTCATTCGCCAATTGTATCCGCTGCGCACCTGCCACTGCTCGCTCACGCCGGAAGCCATCGCAAAAGGCAAATACAGGGCTTGCCTGGATTTCCATATCGGGCAATGCAAAGCGCCCTGCACCGGGCGGCAAACGGCACAGGATTACGCGCAGAATATCGAAGCGATAAAAGCCATTATCAAAGGGCACCTGGCGGAAGTGCGCCGGCTGCTGCAACAGCAGATGCGGCAGGCGGCGGAGAAGTACGAATTTGAAGAAGCCCAGAAAATCAAGGAACGCTTAACCATGCTGGAACGCTACCAGGCCAAATCCATTATTGTAAATGACCGACAGTCCGACGTCGACGCCTTTTCCATCCTGGTGGACGGCAACGAGGCCTACTGCAATTTCCTGCGCGTGGTGCAGGGCGCGGTGGTGTGGCTGCAGACGGTGGAATTGCGCATGGGCATTGAAGAAGAACGAGAGGCGCTGTTGAGTTATTTCATTGCCGAAATGCTCAGCCGGCTGGGAAACCTCTCGAAGCAGTTAATTGTACCCTTCCTGCCCGACCAGGAATTATCCGGCACGGAATACATCGTGCCGCAGCGCGGCGACAAGTTAAAGCTCTTGCAGCTCAGCGAACGAAACGGGCGCTTATACAGAATCGAAAAACTCAAACAGCTGGAAAAAACCCATCCCGAGCGCCATGCGGAACATATTGTCGCTACGGCGCAGCGCGACCTGAACCTCCCCGAGCAGCCGGTACATATCGAGTGTTTCGATAATTCAAATATACAGGGCGCATTCCCGGTGTCGTCGTGCGTGGTATTCCGCAATGCCCGCCCCAGCAAAAAGGATTACCGGCATTTTAACGTACAAACCGTCGAAGGGCCCGACGATTTCGCCACCATGTTTGAAGCGGTTACGCGCCGCTACCGCCGCCTGGTAGAAGAAAACCAACCCTTGCCCCAGTTAGTGGTCATCGACGGCGGGAAAGGACAGCTCCGCGCTGCCTTTGAAGCCTTGTCCGGCTTGGGGCTGGAAAGAAAAATCACGCTGGTGGGATTGGCAAAGCGGCTGGAAGAAATTTATTTCGTCGGCGACAACGTCCCGCTCTTTCTGGACAAAAACTCCTCCACCCTCCGCCTACTGATGCAGCTGCGCGACGAAGCGCACCGCTTTGGTATCACCCACCACCGCGCGCGCCGTTCAAAAGCCCTAACCGCCACACAGCTCACCACCATTGACGGCGTCGGCGAAAAGACCGCCGAAAAGTTATTGATTGCCTTCAAAAGCGTTGCCCGCATCAAAGCCGCCACCCTCGAAGAATTGCAGGAAGTAGTAGGCAAAAAAGCAGCGGGGAAAATACTGTCCGGACTAAATTGAGGTATGAGGTATGAATTATGAGTTATGAATTATTTCACCCACAGATTTTCTCAGATTATAACAGATTACACAGATTTAATCTGTGTAATCTAAAAAAATCTGTGTAAATCTGTGGGAGAACTTGTGAAATCTGTTTTAATC
>JAITSM010000025.1 GCA_031287815.1 Prevotellaceae bacterium | reverse complement strand
ACATTGATAGCCGCTAATGGAACAACGCAAATAGTAACCGGAACGACGCTCGCTACTTCGGCATTGACCATTACGCCTACGACTATCAGAGATAAAACGGAATGTCCGGGTGATTTCTGCCCTTATCAGGGAAGCGATTTATATATTGACGCTACGCACCTTTGCCAGCAGCGCACCAGCGGCGCGAAAAATTGGGAAGCGTGGATAAAAGATAGTAGAGATAATGAATTGTATAGAATTGTAAAAATGCCCGACAATAAATGGTGGTTGGCACAAAATGTAAAGTTAGCAACCTATGGTGGTAAAACGATAGGTTCAGCCATTAGCGGTTGCACAAAAGATGAATGTGGCAGGGGCTATACAAGCGCAGATATTTGTGCTTCATATGCGGGTGGCACATCTGGTACTAGCGGTAACGTACAAGGTATTTGCCCTCCAAACTGGTTGTTACCTATCCGTTCGGATTACACTACCCTACTATCAAATATCGGTAGTACTGCCGCCGTCACCAGTTCACTACGCGCATTGAACTCCTATTGTACCCCAATAAACGACACGTATGGTTGGGCTAGCAAAATCGGTGTTAACGATGGTTGGGTTAGCCAAAAAGTCAATGAGTCCTACGTCAACGAAAACCAAGGGACTGTTGTCTTGAGCTTAGATTGGTCGAGAACGTGTGGCTATGCGTGCTCGTGTTACGAAATCGTGGAGAACGGAGCTGGGTCTTATGCCCAAGTACGGTGTATACGCGCACTGTAATTTTAACTAACATAATGTCATCGGAACGAAGCAAAAAGACTGCTTTCCAATACTGCTATACCCTACCATCATTGGGATTTCATAGTCCTACGTTATAAAAACAATTCTATGAAATAGGAGTTAGTTTATAGTGTCCGTTTCATGCAAACGCCATTTTTATGACTCTTTTCTTTACTACTTGCATTTATCAAAATTTTATTATCTTTGCACTCCCTTTTAAAAACCTCATGCGTTTACGCAAAAGTATCGCCCGGATGGTGGAATTGGTAGACACACTACTTTGAGGGGGTAGCGCCGGTTTCGGTGTGCAAGTTCGAATCTTGTTCCGGGCACAAAAATAAAAGGAACAACTTTTTTTAAAGTTGCTCCTTTTATTTTTTTTGGAAAGTAGTAGATTCTTATTAAGTAATATTCAGAATATTTAAGCATATTCCAAATTTTGCTCAATAGCCTTTTTCACAAAAGCATTAAGCGTAGTGCCGTGCGTTTTCGCCATGATAGCCGCCCGGCGGTGTAAATCCGGCGTAAGGCGCACGTTGAGGCTTCCTTTATAACTCTTTTCCGGCAGAATGTTTTCAGATTCACAATCTTTAATATGTTCGTCAACGACATATTGAAAAGCCTCTTTGAGTTCTTGTACCGTTTCGCCTTCAAAAGTAACAAGGTCGTTTATTCCTTCTACTTTCCCGAAAAAAACACTATCGTCGGCAGAAAACTGAACCGACCCGATAAATCCCTTATAAGTTAATACGTTTTTCATTTTTTATTATACCTTTTTCTTTCAATTCGTTAATATTAAATCCAACTGATAACGTTTCAGAATATTTCCCGGATGCGGTTTGTGGAGTTTGATTTTATGCCGTCCATTTGAAAAGCAGACCCTCGAACCCGAACCCTGAATTTCGTTATATCCGAATGACTTCAGTAATGTTTTCAATTCATTATAAGTAAAATCTCTCGGACATGAAATCAACCGGCTTATCAACTTATCATTCTTTGACATGTTTTCTTTTTCTTCGACAAAGATACGATTTTATTTTTAATAGCAACTATTTTTTAGTCGCAAAACAACTTTTTTCAAAGTTGCTCCTTTTATTTTTTTGGGAAAATTGTTTTAAAAATAAAACAATAATGTAGTAACGCCGCTATCTTAAAATTCACCAAATATTTTTCCTACTTTTGCAGGAGAATAAAACGTTTTACATGCCTTTTTTGCCAACATCGGTCAGGGAATTGAAAATATTGGGGTGGGAGCGCCCGGATATTATCCTTTTCAGCGGCGATGCGTATGTGGATCATCCGTCGTTCGGGACGGCGGTGATCGGGCGGGCGCTGGAAGCGGAAGGCTACCGCGTAGCCATTGTCCCGCAGCCCAACTGGCGCGACGACCGGCGCGACTTCAAAAAACTGGGGCAGCCGCGCCTGTTTTTCGGCGTTACCTCCGGCGGCATGGACAGTATGGTCAACCACTACACCGCCAACAAACGCCTGCGCAGCAACGACGCCTATACGCCCGGCGGGAAAGCCGGTTTCCGCCCCGATTACGCCACGACCGTGTACACGCAAATCCTCCGGGAACTGTTTCCCGGAACGCCCGTCATTATCGGCGGCATAGAAGCCTCGTTGCGGCGGCTGACACATTATGATTATTGGCGCGACAGGCTGCTGCCGTCCGTACTGGTGGAAAGCAAGGCTGATTTACTGGTCTACGGCATGGGGGAAGCGCCTGTACGCGAAATTGCGCGGCGCCTGGCTAACGGGGAACCTGTCCTGCAATTGCGCAATATCCCGCAAACCGCTTACCTGGCAGCCAGCGAATACCCCGCAGAAGGCAACGCCAGCGACTGTATACTGCATTCGTTTGAAGAATGTATGAAAAGCAAGCGCAAGTTTGCCGAAAACTTTGCCGTCATTGAGCAGGAAGCAAATAAAAAGGAAGGCGCCCGGCGGTTGATAGAGCCTTCCGGCGGCGGGAAGGTGGTCGTCAACCCGCCGGGCGCCATGATGACGGAAAAGGAAATCGACGCCTCCTTTGATTTGCCATACACGCGGCTGCCACATCCGCGTTACAGGGGGAAACCTATTCCGGCTTACGAAATGATTAAACATTCGGTAATGATTCATCGCGGTTGCTTTGGCGGTTGCAGTTTCTGCACCATAGCCGCTCATCAGGGGCGGTTTATTGTTTCGCGTTCCGAGCAATCGATTTTGCGCGAAGTGGAGCGTATTACGCAAATGGACGGGTTCAAGGGCTACCTCTCCGACGTGGGCGGCCCCTCCGCCAATATGTACGGCATGAAAGGAAAGGAGGAAACGCTTTGTGTACAATGCCGGCGGCATTCCTGTATTTTCCCGCGCATTTGTAAAAACCTGCATACCGGGCACAGCCGTTTGTTAAACCTCTACGGCGCCCTGCGCAAATGCAAAGCCATTAAGAAAGCCTTTATCGGCAGCGGCATTCGCTATGATTTGTTTTTGGATGAAAAAGGATTTTCGGACGCCAGCGGCGAAGAATATTTCAGGGATTTATTGCGGCATCATGTATCGGGACGCCTGAAAGTCGCGCCGGAACACACCGAACAGCACGTGTTGCAGGTAATGCGCAAACCGTCATTTGCGCTGTTTGAAAAACTGAAGGAACTTTTCGATACGCAAAACCGTAAAGAAGCCCTGCGGTTGCAGCTGGTTCCGTATTTTATTTCTTCGCATCCTGGCTGCACGGAAAATGACATGCGGCAGCTTGCGCGGAAATTACAGCGCCTCTCCATGCATCCGGAACAGGTGCAGGATTTCACGCCTACTCCCATGACGCACGCTTCGGCAATTTTCTATGCCGGCATCGATCCGTGTACCATGCAAAAAGTATATGTGCCGCGCGCAAAAACAGAAAAGTTGCGGCAGAAAGAATGGTTTTTCCGGCGCCGGGAATAAGCGCGGGGCGCGCTATGCGCCGAAAGCCGCACGTTTCACTTTGTCGAAAATCTGTTCCGGAGGAAGAATGCCGTCTTTCTCGCCGGCGCACTTGATGATATGAAACGCCGGGTCGATAGCCGCCTGTTCCAAGTAAATGCGGCGCACCTTCTGTTGGAGGGGAATGCTGCTTTCATGAATGTCTTTCTTCCCCTGCAAATAAAGGCGGTCGTCGCCGTCGCGCTCTTCCGCCAGTTTTTTTTCCACATGCTGCAGGGGGACGTCGAGGAAAAGAGTTAAATCGGGTAGTGGAATGGCAAAATAATCATACTCCATGTTCCATATCCACTGCCGGAGGGCGCGCTGCGCTGCAGGATCGTCCAGTTTGGCGCACTGGTAGGCAATATTGGAATAAACGTAGCGGTCAAGCACCACCGAAAACCCCCCGTCTATCCATGTGCGGATAACCGGCGCGGCATCGTAGCGGTTGCCGGCGTAGAGCAAGGCCACTAAGTAAGGATTCACCTCCGCCGCTTCGCCGAAATCGCCGCGCAGGAACTTTGCCGCCAGTTCGCCGAAGACCGGCCGGTCGAAGCGCGGGAAATGCATAAATTTAGTCTCATGCCGGAGGGTAGCCATATATTCGCGCAGCAACGCCGCCTGCGTCGATTTCCCAGCCCCATCCAGCCCTTCCAGTACAATAAACATAATGCTGTTTTTTTGCAAAGGTAATTCAAGATTTGAAACCCGGAAGGGTTACTGTAGTTTTACCTTTATAATTTTGTTATCTTGGAGAAGAACCAACGGTTGGTTGTTCCGTTTTTTATATTCATACAATTTTTTACGGGACAGTTCAAGACCCTGTAAAATTTTATTCACCAATTCTTCATCTTTTTCTTTTGTCTTCATGATATTCCTTGTAATTGATTAAACTTTGTTTGATTTATTATTTCGACAGGAGAAGCGTTTACTTTCCTTGCAATAAGTTCATAGGCGCCCCCTGAGTTATCAATGAGTAATACGACATCCGAAATGGGGATATAAATATTAAACAGGTTTTTTATTCCGTTCACATATCGCCGTTCTATTATTTCGGAGGCAATTTCATCGACATTTACAAATGCTTTACAATTCAAGATTCCCGGTAATATTGCGTAAGAAGCAGTTGTTTTTCCTGCGCCATTACATCCAGCTATTACATATAGGTTTCTATTCATACAACAAAGTTACATTTTTTTTCCAAGTTAAGATTTTCCGTCCTGAAAATAACGATACAGGAATTTTTAAATAAGTAAATCTTTAAATCTTTTCGTATCTTTGCGACGTAGATTAAAACTGTTTCCGGACATGAAATACATTAAAATTTATTCTATTCTTTTGGTTGCCGCAGTGGGATTAAGCTCCTGCGTGTCGAGCACGCAATATAATTCGTTGAATGCCGACTATCGCCTTTTAATGGACGACCGCAACAACATTAACGAACGGATGAATAATTTAGCCACTGAAAACGCCGCCCTGAAACGCCGGCTGCAGGAATTGGAAGAAATTGCCAAAAAATACGAAACCACCGAAGCCGAAAGAGTATCGCTGCAAAAACAACTGGTCGAACTGCAAGGGCTGATGGACCGTTCCCGCCGGCAAAACATCAAGGAAACCGGCAGCATGAGCATCGAAATACAGCGTACCCGCGAAGAACTGCAAAAAAGGGAAGATGATTTGGCGGCGAAACTTCGCGAGCTGCAACAAATGCAGGACGAAATGGAAAAACGCAACAAGCGGTTAATGGAGCTGGAAACAATCCTCGCGCGTAAGGACTCTACGGTAACCGCCCTGCGGCGCAAAGTGTCCGACGCCCTGCTCGGCTTTGAAGGAAAAGGGTTGAGCGTACATACGAAAAACGGAAAGGTATATGTATCGATGGAAGATAAACTGCTCTTCCGCTCGGGAAGCTACGACATAGAAGCGCGGGGCGCCAGCGCTATTAAAGACCTGGCGCAAATGCTGGCGCAAAATTCCGACATCAACGTATTGATAGAAGGGCATACCGATGACGTAACCTATCGCGGAAGGGGCGATTTGAAAGATAACTGGGACTTGAGCGTAAAACGCGCCACGTCGGTTGTCCGCGAACTGCTCAAAAATACCCAAATCGACGCCCGGCGCATCACTGCCGCCGGACGCGGCGAATTTATTCCCCTAGATGACGCCAAGACTGCCGACGCCCGCCAAAAAAACCGGCGTATCGAAATTATCCTGACCCCAAAATTAGACGAACTGTTCGAAATATTGGAATAACCGAATTAAACCTATGGATTCCCCTTTTGTATTTTCACGAGAAGTCATCAACGAATCGTTTGTAGGGCGGAAAGACGAGCTGTCGTGGCTTGCTTCCAACCTCTCCAACAAAGAAAATACGGTATTGATTGCGCCGGAAGGCTACGGCAAAAAATCATTAGTGCGCAGCGCGCTTATCCAGGCAGCCAGGCAAACGGAATTGAAATGGTGCGCCTGCAACCTGTTTAACGTCCGCGACAGCTATTCTTTCTATACCCTGCTGGCGCGCGAGCTCTTCAGCGCCGCCTGCGCTACCGGCGACGAATGGATTGCATTAGCGGAACAGCTGCTGCCGCTCGCCCGGCCGCATATCGAAATTAACGAAAGGAAACAAAATGCCCCGTTGCAAATTATTTTCGACAGGCAGCGACTGCCCGAATTTGCCGACGAAATCCTGCAACTGCCCGAGAAAATAGCCACCCTGCAAAACACCGCCTTTATTGTATGGATAAACGATTTTCAGGAAATCGCCCGCTTTGACGATACCGCCGCCTTCCAAAAACGCCTGATTGCGCAATGGAAGCCGCAACGGAATGTGGGCTACCTGTTATGCGGAAGCAAAATAAACGCCATGCGCAACCTGTTTGCCGAAAAACAGGCATTCCACAAGTTCGGCGAACAAATACCGCTGGAGCCGATTGACGAAAAAGCGCTGGTGGATTATATCGTCAAATCGTTTTCCAAAAGCGGCCGCGTCATCTCCAAAGACTATGCCGAAATGCTTTGCCGTACGGCACGCTGCTACCCTTTTTATGTGCAACAGTTCGCGCACCTCTGCTGGCTTAACACCAAAGGCTTTGTTATAGACAGCATGATCGACGGCGCCACCGAAGACTTACTCAACTACAACGACCACCTCTTCCGCCTCCTTGCCGACGATTTGAGCGACTCGCAAATCAATTACCTCCACGCCGTCATTGACGGTGTCGACCGCTTCAGTTCCGCTGAAGTGATTGCCACCTACCAGCTCCACTCTTCAGCCAACATCACGCGGGTGCGCGGGGCGCTGGAGAAAAAAGAAATCATTACTTTCAACCGCAACAAACCCTGCTTCATCAACCCCGTATTTGAATACTGGCTGCGCAAACGGTACTTTGAGAATGGAGAGTGGAGAGCGGAGAATTAGTCGGCAGTTGGCAGTCTTCAGTTGGCAGTATGAAGTGGCTGGCGCCAGCCACTTCATACATCATACATCATACATCATACATCATACATCATACATCATACATCATACATCATACATCATACATCATACATCATACATCAT
>JAITSM010000184.1 GCA_031287815.1 Prevotellaceae bacterium | reverse complement strand
TGCTTTATTATGGACATAAATTATTACATCAAGCAAATAGCAATTAACATCAGGCAAAACACACGTGTAAAACTGCCGGATGCGCTTATTGCCGCTACCGCCTTGCAACAAAACCTCACGTTAGTTACTGCCGACAGGGGGTTTAGTAAAATTGCCGATTTGGATTTACTGTTAATCACCCTTTAATTTGCCGCCGTTTCCCGCAGGGAAACCATTCGCATATCTAATGAAAACCGCCGGTATGGAAAGATGCCGGCGTTTTTTTTGAGTTAAGAACTAAGAACTAAAAGTTAAAAGTTGGCTGGCGCCAGCTAACTTTAACTCTTAGTTCTTAACTCATCCTTCATATATCATTTGAATCACTTCAATGGCGCGGCGGACGGTGGGAACGTTTTTGACCGTCAGGAATAATTTGTGGCGCTGTTCTTTTACGGTAAAGGTTTTCGGATGTTGCTGAATGTGCCGTAAAATATGGGCAAACAACGGCGACCGGTAATAGTCCGACTGCTGGTTGCTCACGAAATAGGCAATCATCAGTTTGTTTTTAAGCGTTATTTTCTCAAACCCCAAGTCCATCGCCTTGCGCCGCAGCCGGACAATATCGCATAATTGCTCCACTTCGGGCGGCAACGCGCCGAAACGGTCGGTCAGTTCGGCAATCATTTTTTGCAGTTGTGTTTCGTCGGCAATGTTGTCCATTTCTTTGTAGAGGCGCAGCTTTTCGGTAACGTTGCCGACGTAGCTGTCGGGAATCAGTATCTCCATATCGGTGTCTATGGAGCAATCTATGGCTCCAGTAGGCAGTGGGTAGTTTCCAGTAGGCAGTTTCCAGTTTTCAGTAGGCAGTGGGCTATCGCCGGAGTCGTTATTATCGCCGACTGCCGACTGCTGACTGCAGACTGCCGACTGCCCACTGGCAACTGGGGGCTGCCAACTAATTTCCGCCAGCGCTTCGTTCAGGATTTTCTGGTAGGTTTCGAATCCGATGTCGGCGATAAATCCGCTTTGCTCGCCGCCCAGCAGGTTGCCTGCGCCGCGGATGTCCAAATCCTGCATGGCGATGTTGAATCCGCTGCCCAGTTCCGAAAACGTTTCGATGGCTTTCAGGCGGCGGCGCGCATCGTCGGTAAGGGCTATGGGCGGCGGCGCGAGCAGGTAGCAAAAGGCTTTGCGGTTGGAACGCCCCACGCGGCCGCGCAGCTGGTGCAAATCGCTTAACCCGAAATGCTGCGCGTTGTGCACGATAATGGTGTTGGCATTCGGTATATCCAGCCCGTTTTCGATGATGGTGGTGCAGAGCAGCACGTCAAAGTCGCCGCTCATAAATTCCAGGATTACTTTTTCCAGTTGTTCGGGCGGCATTTGCCCGTGCCCGATGCCGAGCGATACTTCCGGGCAGGCGCGGCGGATAGTGTCGGCCATAGCCTGAATATCCTGCACGCGGTTGTGTACGAAAAACACTTGCCCGCCGCGTTGCACTTCGTGCCGGATAGCGTCGCGGATAATGTTTTCGTGAAACGGATGCACTTCCGTAACTATCGGGTGGCGGTTGGGCGGCGGCGTGTGGATGAGCGACAGGTCGCGCGCCCCCATCAGCGAAAACTGGAGGGTACGCGGAATAGGCGTGGCGGTCATTGTGAGCGTATCGACATGGAGTTTCAGCTGGCGCAGTTTTTCCTTTGCCGATACGCCGAACTTTTGCTCTTCGTCGATGATAAGCAGCCCCAGTTCTTTGAAGCGGACGTCCTTTCCCAGCAGCTTATGCGTCCCGATGATGATCTCCACTTTCCCTTCCGCCAGTTTTTGCAGCGTTTCCTTCCCCTGTTTGGCGGAACGCAGGCGCGAGATATAATCCACCGTTACCGGGAAATCCGCCAGCCGGGCGGAGAATGTTTTATAATGCTGCAAGGCCAGGATGGTGGTAGGTACCAGCACGGCGGCCTGCTTGCCGTCGGCGGTGGCTTTGAATGCCGCGCGGATAGCCACTTCCGTTTTCCCGAAGCCCACGTCGCCGCAAATGAGCCTGTCCATAGGATAGGGGCGTTCCATGTCGGTTTTCACGGCCTGCGTGGCTTTGAGCTGGTCGGGCGTATCTTCGTAGATAAACGACGCCTCCAGTTCATGTTGCAGGTAAGTGTCGCCGGAGAAGGCAAACCCTTTGGTCTGCGTGCGCAGGGCATACAGGGCGATGAGTTCGCGGGCAATGTCTTTTACTTTCCGTTTGGCTGCCTGCTTCATGTTTTGCCAGGCCGGGCTGCCGAGCTTGCTTATTTTCGGTGGTTCGCTGTCCTTGCTTTTGTACTTGGCAATGCGGTGCAGCCCGTGAATATTGACAAACAACACGTCGTTGTCGCGGTAAATCAACTTCACGGCCTCCTGTGTTTTCCCTTCGACATTCATCTTCACCAGCCCGCCGAAGACGCCGATGCCGTGATCGATATGCACAATGTAATCGCCTGTTTGCATCCCCGACAGTTCCTGCCATGTCAGCCGTTCGTTTTTCTCTACGGTGCGGCGCAACGGCGCGCGGTGATAGCGTTCAAACAACTGGTGGTCGGTGTAGCAACAGAGGCGCAACGTGTGGTCGATAAATCCTTCATGCGGCGTGAAGGGCGCAAATTCAAACGGCAGGTGCGCTTTCCGGATAGACGAGAAAATCGCCTTCAGGCGCTCTGCCTGCGCACTGTTTCCGGAAAAAATAAATGTCTGGTAGCCCTGTTCGGCGTGCGAAGAAATGTCGGCGGCAAGCAATTCAAAGTTCTTGTTGAATACCGGCTGCGGAGAAGTAGCGAACGATACCCGGCGCACGATTAAGGGGGAACGGTCAACGGGGAACGGCGTATGGATAACGACTGTTTGCCATTGGCTGCTGGTTATTATCCGTTCACCGCGCCCCGTTGGCCGTGTGCCGTGTTCCGCCAATGCTTCCGGCGGCATCAGGCGGTCGCGCAGCGATTCTTTTTCCCACAATAATTCCAGCACCCCCAGCGTATATTTCCATTCTTCCACCCACACCGTTAGCGGGCTGCCGGCAAACTCAAGCAAGGTGGAACGCCGGGCATTGCCGGCGGTTTCCTGCAGATCGGAAATAATCTCCATGCTCGACAGCCGTTGCTCCGAGAGCTGCGTATTGACATTAAACGTGCGAATGCTTTCCACCTCGTCGCCGAAGAAATCAATGCGGCAGGGAAGATGCCCGGCAAAGGAAAACACATCTACAAGGCTTCCGCGCACAGCGTACTGACCCGGCTCCGACACAAAATCGACGCGCTCGAAGCCGTAGGAGTGCAACGTTTCACACAGGAAATCCATAGGCAGCCGCTCGCCGGTATGCAGCGGCAACAGGTGGCGTGCCATTTCTTCGCGCGCCACCACCAGCTCTGCCAGCGCTTCGGGATAAGTAACCACCATGCACGGATGGTTAGCATGCAGGGCATTCAGCGCAGCAGTGCGCTGCACCCTGTTTGACGTGTCTGGCTGTCCGTATTCGATGCTGCGCTTGAAGGACGCGGGAAGGAAGAAGACGCTGTCGGGATTGCACCACAGGCACAGGTCATGGCAACGGTATTCGGCGGCGTCGCGGTTAGGCGCAACATATATAAAAGTTCCGGGCGAGCCGTTAAACAGCGCCGCTGCCGCCAGCGTACGCGCCGCGCCGTGCAGTCCATGCAGGAGCGTAACATGCCCTTCATTCGCGGCCTGTTGCGAATGTATTTGCCGGCAGGCTTCCTGTGCGGCAAAACGGCTAACTAATGTTTGTGCATCCACTTTTGCGGGAGCAAAGATAGGAAAAGATTTATTAGTCGTGAGTCATGAGTTGCAAATTGAAAGTTTGCATGAAAGTTTGTATCTTTGTGCTCCCAGATGAAAAAACAATTTTTATATTTTATCGTATTCCTCCTTTCGGTAAACGTTTCGGCACAAGAGACGGCAAATTATTTCCGTTGGCCTGTGGATGGCGCGATTTCCCTTTCGGCTAATTACGGCGAGTTGCGCAGCAATCATTTTCACGCGGGGCTGGATATCCGCGTAGGCGGCGTTCCCGGAATGCCTGTGTACGCTGTTGCCGACGGCTATGTATCGCGCATGGTGGCGCGTCCCGACGGCTACGGAAGGGCGGTGTACATTACGCATCCCAACGGCACAACGTCGGTGTACGCCCACCTGCACACGTTCGCGCCCGCCCTGAAAACATATATTGAGACCATTCAATACGCCCGCCAACGCTATACGGTGGACGAACAGGTAGCGAAAAATGTATTGCCCGTAAAAAAGGGGCAGTTGATAGGCGCTGCCGGCAACAGCGGCTCTTCTTCCGGCGCACACCTGCATTTTGAAATCCGCCGGACCGGCACGGAAACGCCCTGCAATGTGTTCTCGCAGGGCTTCTATCCCCTGCCCGCAGATACGCAGGCGCCTGTGATTCGCCAGGTGGCGTTCTTCTCGTTCCGCCGGCAGGGAGACGTTCCTTCTACCGCCAACTTTTATGAACGCCCGAACCCGGTGCGCCGCGTAAAACAACCGGTGCACGTCCCCGATACCTTTTATATAGGTATTGATGCCTACGACGCGCAAAACGGCACGCCGGCAAAACTGGCGGTTAACCGGATGCAAGTAACGCTGGACGGCGCAACCGTTTTCAGCTGCCGTTTTGAAGATATTCCGTTCGATGCGGCGCGCTACATCAATAGCGCTATCGCTTACGGGGAGCGGCAACGAAACAACAGGGTATTTCTAAAAACCTACATAGAGCCGGGCAATAAATTGAAAATTTACCGGAACGTAAAAGACAGCGGATTGCTTTCATTGCCCGACACCATGCCGCACACCGTGGAAATAACCGTCTTCGACGATGCCGGGAACCATACGGCAACGGCTTTTACCGTGCAAAAAAAGCCGGGCAACCCAACCAGCCTGTTTTTACCGGATACCGCCATATTATCTATTGCCCATTGGAACGCTCCCACATCCATTGACAGGGAAGGATTGTCGGTTATCATTCCACAAGGCGCGCTCTACCGGCCGGTAAGATTATTCATAGACACCATTGCCGGGAAACTGGAAGGCGCCTGCTCGCCATTGTGGCGCATCCACACGCCGGAAACGCCGTTGCATTACGCCATGACGGTTAAAATAACCGCCGACATTCCCGACACGCTGCAACCCAAAGCCCTGATTGCCGGCATAACGGACAGCCATATTTATTCCTGCGGCGGGCAATGGAAAAACAATGCGGTGGAAACAAAAACCCGTTCATTCGGCAACTTCTTTGTTACGGTGGATACCCTTGCACCCGTTATTACGCCTGCTTTTGCCCATGACGCCAACCTGAGCAAACAAACGCAACTGAGAATAAAAATCGCCGATGACCTTTCCGGCATTGGCTCCTACAGCGGCTACATCGACGACGAGTGGGCGCTGTTCGAATACGACGAAAAAAACCAACGGTTGCTCTACACCTTCGACGCCAAACGCATCAAGCGTGGCAAGAAGCACCGCCTGTTGCTCTCCGTTACCGACAACAAGGGCAACACCGCTACATTGCAAACGGCCTTTACCTGGTAAACCCAACGAATTTAATTGAGAATTGGCTGGCGCCGGAGATTAGCAGGCAGTTTTCAGTAGCAGTAGGCAGTGGCTGGCGCCGGCAACTTTAAACTTGAAATTTGAAAATAAAAAGGGTTTAAGATTTAAGTAGTTTATGCCGCCGTAAAGTAAAATGCGGCATCCCCCCATTGAAATGCGGCGCGCCCCCGTCGCAAGGCGGCACGCCCCCGTCGCAAGGCGGCGCGCCCCCGTCGCAAGGCGGC
>JAITSM010000124.1 GCA_031287815.1 Prevotellaceae bacterium | reverse complement strand
AGAGATAATGAATATTACAGAATAGTATTCATGCCTGACAATAAATGGTGGCTGGCGCAGAATTTGAAATATGCCACGAATGGGCAATTAAGAAGTGGTTGTGATAAGGATTCGTGCGGAATGTTTTATCTAATGAGTGATGTGTATAAAGGAGACTATAGTGTTAATCAGCAAAAAAATTGTCCCGCCGGATGGGTGCTTCCGAGTGATACCCAATGGGCGGACTTGGCTGCCTCGATAAACCCTTCGGTAACCATAGCATGGCAGGATATGAGATGCCTTCAAACGCCGTGCACGCCGAAAACCGACAGATTCGGTTGGGCTACCAGAGGAAGGTGTGCACTCAATTCAGAGCCTGACGATGGGGACGCTTGGCATGCTTGTAGCGGAACCACTCCGGGATTCGCTCAACTGGACAATGGCGCTGGTGTCACCGTAGTCTGCAACAGCACGATGTTTTGGATTAATATAAAAGGCCTGAACAACACCCAACCTGCTGCTATTCGCTGCCTGCGCCCATAGTAATTAGCAGAAATAAATATTTACACAAAGCAAAAACATTGCTTTAAGCTACTACATTGCCTGTTCTCATTAGGGTTTCAACGCACACCTCTACTACGCGGTTCAACATAAAACAGGTAAAACATGGAACGGTCAACGGGGAACAGCGCCGGTAACCTTAAACTTGAAACTCACGACTAAAACAAGAGCAGTTTATGCCGCCGTAAGGCAAAATTGGGAACCCCCCGGCTGAAATGGGGGATGTCCGGAACGAGCGGGGGGATGTCCGGAACGAGCCGGGGGATGTCCGGAACGCAGCGGGGGATGTCCGGAACGCAGCGGGGGATGTCCACACTAAATGAGAAATGAAGCTATTAACTTAAAAAAGGAATATCTTATGATTCTACCAACATTTCGTCCCTGACGGGACGACCACTGCCTACTGAAAACGGTAAACTACCTATTGCGCTCTGTTGACTTTCCACCGCTTTACATTCCGTTTTTCGTGGTCAAATTCCACGCCGACTTTGATGATTTTCTTGCCGGAAAGATGGTATTTCCCGGCGTAATCCTTTTCTTCAATTTGCTGCAACGCCTCCTCTGCCGTGCCGTTGCCGTCGAGTTTGAACTCGAAAATGTAGGCCAGTTCCTTAAACTCCAATACGGCATCCGGCCGCCCTACGGCGTAATGCGGCTCTACGGCTACCCGCTGCCCCATAAGGGCAAACAGGATATAGAAGACCGTTTGGTAATGCTTCTCGGTCTTGTTTTCGAGGTCGTAGCTGAAGCCTGAGAAGAAAACCTGCAGGCGTTGCATGAAAGCGCCTACGTCTTCATTAAGCAAATCATCAACAAATTTGTTATAGTCTATTTCCGTCCGTTCTTCCTCATTGGAATAATAAACGGATAAAAGTTCTTTCAAAAATCCGTATTTCACTTCTTCATTCGGATAGCCGAGCTCGTATTGATTTCGTTCTTCGTCAAACCCCCTGATGGTTAAATATCCGCTTTGGTACATCACCGGTACGGGGTTTTTGCTTTCGGCGCGGTAATCCATAATCGAGAGGGCGTCAATCCGGGTGTTGCCTTCGAGCTTGGTAATATCCAGCTTTGCCCCTTTGAGCATCTTTACTAAAAACGTCGGCGTGCCGGTGGCAAACCAGTAATTGCCGAAAGACTTGTCGGCAAAAACATTCAACAAACTGAACGGATTGTACACGCCTTCCTGCTGCTTTGAAAAATGATAGCCGTCGTAACGTTGTTTGAGTTTATCAAATGCGGCTTCCACGCTTATTTTATTCCTTTCTGCCAGTCTTTCCACGTCGGGCGTGAAATTAGCCTTTAATTCCGTTTCGGAAATACCGCAGATCTCAGCAAACTCTTCCGTCATGCTAATATCTCTCAACTGGTTCAGGTCGCTAAAAATGCTCACTTTGCTGAACTTTGTAACGCCAGTAAGAAAAGCAAAGCGCAGGTTGGCGTCCTCTCCTTTTAATACGCCGTAAAAACCTTTCAGAATGGTGCGGAACTCTTCGTTTAATTGTTCGTCGTGCATTGTGGAGAGCAGCGGCTTGTCGTATTCATCCACCAGAACCACCACGCGCTTGCCTGTCTTTTCGGCAGCGCGGCGAATAAGCCCTCTAAAACGGGATGGATACGTGTTCTCCGTTACATCCTTGCCCCAAATTTTTTCCAATATAGACAAGTTGCTCTCCAGCGCTTGGTTTAATGAGTTTACGTCGATATAGCTCTCTATATTGAACTCGATGTGGAATACGGGATATTTTATCCAGTCCTTTTCCAGTTCCGCCACTTTAAGCCCCTCGAAAAGTTCTTTCTCACCGAGAAAGTAGTATTTCAGCGTGGAAAGAAACAGCGACTTTCCAAAACGGCGCGGCCGCGAAAGAAAATAAGGGTTTAGCGTTTGCGCTAACCGGTATACAAATGCGGTTTTATCCACATACACGTAATTGCCTGTACGCAGTTTCTCAAAATCCTGTATGCCGATGGGCATATTTCTGATTTGTGTTTCCATAATTGTTCCTAATGGGTCAAAGATACACATTTTTTTGAAAACATTCCCCACGAGCGCCCACAGACTAAAACCGATTGCACAGATTTTTAAACGCACCGGTTAACCCTCCCCTCCCATTGGAATATTTTCGTAACAAAATCTACATCGAATTGTAACCGGAAAGCGGTTACTTTGTGCCCGAAAATTTGTTTATACTTATGATTACTCTCCGACGTTTTTTATTGCTTCCCGCTTTTTCTTTTTCCATATTATCATTATCGGCGCAGACAGGCACGGTAAAAGGGTCGGTTATCGACCGGCAAACGCGCGAGCCGCTGCCGGGCGCCACCGTGTACGTGAACGGCAAAGGCATTGCCGCCGACCTCGACGGCAACTATACGCTCCAACTGCCCAAAGGCGTTTATACGCTTGTTTTCTCCTACATCTCCTACCATTCCCTGACGGTTGAAAAAGTGGCGGTGCAGGAAAACGAAACCACCGAAGTGAACGCCGACATGACGTCAAGCGACGTGCGGCTGGACGAAATTACCGTTACCGCCGTCCGCCGCCACCATTCGGATATTGCTGTGCTGTCGGCGATGAAGGCGGCGTCGGTGGTGATGAGCGGCATTTCGTCGCAAACGATTGCCCGCACGCAAGACCGCGATGCGGCGGAGGTAGTCAAGCGGATTCCGGGCATCTCCATTATCGGCGACCGCTTTGTAGTTATTCGCGGGCTGGCGCAACGCTACAACAACGCATGGTTAAACGGCATGGCGCTGCCCAGCTCGGAAGCCGACTCGCGCGCCTTTTCGTTCGACCTCATTCCCGGTTCGCAAATCGACAATATGATGATTGTAAAAACGCCCGCCGCCGAATACCCGGCGGATTATGCGGGCGGTTTCGTGTTAATCCGCACCAAAGCCGTTACCGGAGATAACAGCGTGCAGGCGGCCTACGGCTCGGGCATCCATTCGGAAACGCATTTCAGGGATTTCAAAAACGGCGCGGGCAGCGACAGCGACTGGCTGGGCTTCGACAACGGCACACGGCAACTGAAAAACGTACCTGCGCGCATGAGCAACGACCTCTCCACACAAATGGAGGAAATCAACCGCGTGACCCAAACCGGCTTTAATAACGACTGGACGGTGAAAACCGCCGCCCCCCTGTTAGACCAGCGCCTGAACGTATCGCTCAACCGGAGCCGACGGGGCGAACGCGCGGAACTGGGGCTGGCGCTGGCGTTGAATTACAGCTATGCGAATAAAACCGTCCGGGACATGGACAATGCGCAGTTCGGCGTTTACGCCGCCGCAACCGATGAGCCGGTGTACCGCTTTAAATATACCGACCAGCTTTATACCAGCGATGTGAAATGGGGCGGCATGGCGAATTTCCTGCTCATTCCGAAAAGCAGGAACGGCGCCGTGCACCGCTATGAATTCCGCAACCTTTTCAACCAGCTGGGGCGGAGCCGCTATACCTGGCGCGAGGGGTGGCGGAACGTCAGCGGGTACTACGAGCAGCAGCAGGAAGAATATGCCTACCAGAGCCGCACGTCGTACAGCGGGCAGCTGTCGGGGACGCATCTTTTCGATGATTCGAAGAACGATATTACATGGCATCTCGGCTATGCCTACTCCAACCGCTACCAGCCCGACCGCCGTATTGTGGAACGGCAGAAAGACCCTTCGAACGGCGTATATGAATATGCCGTCGACCGGAGCGAAATTTCGCGGTATTTTACGGCGCTGGACGAATCGGTGTTTTCAAGCGCGGTGCACTATACCCGCAAAATCGACGCTTGGGACGAGCAGCCCATAGAACTGAAAGCCGGCGCGCAGGGCGCCTATACGATGCGGTCGTACCGGACGCGGAATTTTACCTATATCTGGAACTTTTCGGACAATACGCTGCCCGCCGGATTTGAAATACTGCCCACCGGAAGCCTGATGTCGCCGGCGCACTGGGGCGCGCCCGACAAAATATATGTGCGCGACGAAACGGATAATACCGACAACTACGACGCCGCTAATACCCTCCTCGCCGGCTATGCCGCCGTAAACCTTCCCTTCCGCCGGTTTCACCTTTACATGGGGCTGCGCTTTGAACACTGCGCTACCCGCATGACGGCCTATACGCAAATAGCCACCGACAAAAAACGCTATGACGATTACCAATACAACAATTTTTTCCCCTCGTTCAACGCCTCGTATTCCGTTACCCGCCGGTCGCTGCTGCGGCTGGCCTACGGCATCAGCGTAAACCGGCAGGAACTGCGGGAACTCGCCGCTTCGACCTATTATGATTTCGACCTCTTCAGCCTGTTTTCCGGCAATCCCGACCTGAAGCAGGCCACCATCCACAACCTCGATGTCCGCTACGAATGGTATCCTTCGGAGGAAGATATCGTCAGCCTCGCGCTTTTCTTCAAACGCTTCCTGAACCCCATTGAAATAACTTTTTTTGAAGCCGGCGGCGCCCTCCAGTACTCGTACGACAATGCCCTTAGCGCAAATAATTTCGGGTTGGAAATAGACGCGCGGAAATCGCTCGATGATATCGGGCTGGAAGGCTGGATGGCTACGCTGAACGTTACGCTGGTGGGCAGCAAAGTGCATTTTGGAGAAAACAACCGCAACCACGACCGTCCCATGCAGGGGCAGTCGCCCTACCTCATCAATGCCGGGCTGTTCTACCGCTTGCCCGGCGGGCTGTTGAGCGCAGGAATTTTTTATAACCGCATCGGGGAACGCATTATCGGGCTGGGGCGCATTGGCGGCGACAGCATCAACAACGATATTCCCGACCTCTACGAGCGTTCCCGCAACCTGATTGATTTCACCCTCTCCGTCCGTTTTGGCAAGGCGTTCGAGCTGCGGGGCGCGGTCAGGGATATTTTCGCAGAGCCGGTGGAATGGGTGCAATACCCGAAGTTCACGGACGCTGCCGGCGCAATGCAGGAACGCCGGCAAGCCACCCGCTCGTACCATCCCGGAAGAAATTTCCTGCTCACTTTATCTGCTACGTTTTAAACCAACAATAAAAAATTTTATTTTATGAAAAAAACATTTATTTTAATGGCTCTCGTAGCCTGCTGTTTCGCCGGTTGCAAAAAAGATGACAACGGCGGGGAAACCACCTCTTCCAACGAAGACGGATTGGTGTTTGTGGAAAACAATGTCCGCTATATCGGGGATGGCGACAAGGAATTTGAAGCGCCCAAAGGCGATTATGTGCTGGATGCTTCCAAAGTATATGTCATTCGCGGGTGGGTATATATCGCGGACGGCTCGTCGCTGAGGATTCCGGCAGGCACGCTGCTGAAAGGAAAGAGCGAAGACGTCAACGTGAAAGGTTCCTCCCTGATTATTGAGCGCGGCGGGAAGATTTACATCGAAGGCACGGCGGAAAAACCGGTGGTGTTCACCTCTGACAAGCCCGCCGGACAACGCAAGCCCGGCGACTGGGGCGGAATTATTATTTGCGGAAAAGCGAAAAACAACCAGAACGAAATGCAAATCGAAGGCGGCCCGCGCACCCGGCACGGCGGCAGCGACGACGCCGACAACTCCGGCGTCATTACTTACTGCCGCGTGGAATTTGCCGGTTATCCCTTCCTCACCGACAAGGAAATTAACGGCATCACGCTGGGCTCGGTAGGCAACGGCACCACCTTCCACCATGTGCAGGTGTCCTATTC
The DNA here is from genome assembly GCA_031287815.1 of Prevotellaceae bacterium. Taxonomy (GTDB): domain Bacteria; phylum Bacteroidota; class Bacteroidia; order Bacteroidales; family UBA932; genus JAIRKX01. Next base: position 1,898 of record JAITSM010000124.1, on the reverse strand, counting down.
CAACGACGACAGCTTTGAATGGTTCGGCGGCGCGGTCAACGCCACGCACCTGGTAGCCTATCACGGCTGGGACGACGACTTTGACACCGACAACGGCTTCAGCGGCACGCTGCAATTCCTCTTGGGCGTGCGCCACCCGAAAATCGGCGACACCTCGCTCTCCAATGGCTTCGAATCGGATAACGACGCCGACGGGGACGACAAAACGCCCTACACTACGGCGAAATTCTGTAACGTAACGTTAATAGGCCCCTCCAATACCACCGAGTTCATCAACGAAGCCGGCGCAGGAAAATACATCGACGCCGGGCCCTATGACCCCAACAACGGCTCGAAGGTCGGGCAATTCCAGTCGGGCGTGCAAATCCGCCGCAACTCCCGAATATCGTTGAGCAATGCGGTAATCACCGGCTTCCCCGTAGGGCTGATGGTGGAAAACGACAAGAGCGTGAAAAATACCCAGTCGGCAGCCGACGAGCGGCAGGCCATTAAAAACACCGTCTTCGGCGGATATACCGACAACGCCGCCGACGCGCTCTATGACAACACCGCTACGGCCGTGCCGGTGCTTGGCAGCGACAAAAACAAAACCTGGGTGGATGTGTACAGCGCCGACGCTTCAGCCACCACCGCCGGGACAAAATCTTTCGCCCACCGCCATGCCCTGAACACCGCCGGGAGCAACGTGCTTGCCACCGTGAGCCAGCTTAACCTGAGCAACCAGTATTTTCCAGCGTCCGGCAGCGCCTTAATCAACGCTGCATTTACCGTGCCCTCCGGATTTAACACTGCCGGCAGCGGCTATGTCGGCGCCTTCAAGAGCGACGCTGCCGCCGACAACTGGCTTGCCGGATGGACTAACTTTGACCCGCAAAACACGGCGTATTAAGAGGAAAGTGAAGGGCGAAGAGTGAGGGGTGAGTGCTGGCGCCTTCTTAATGGAGAATTGAAAATGGAAAATGGAGAATGGGCTTACGCCGCCACTCTTCACTCATAAAAAACCTAATTTTCCCTAAAAACAACCTCAGTAGCCCAAAGCATTCATCCGCCTATAAACCTCATTACCTCATTCGCAAAAAAGAAATGGGGTAATGAGGTTTTTTTACATTATTATACCTCATGGCTACTGAGGTTGTTTTTTAGGGAAAATTAGATTTTTTTGAACTACTGAACTACCTACTGCTACTGAAAACTGCCTCCAGAGAGGGTTGGGCGAACAGGGCCGACGCATGTAGATTTTGATAAGTTCTAAGAGGAACTCTTTGCTCCACTTTTTTCAGTTGAAAATGGGCTGGCGCCAGCCTACTTTTAACTTTTAACTTTTAGTTTTTAGTTTTTAACTTATTTGCTATTTCCAAAATTCTTTCTACCTTTGCACCCGACATTACGATCTTTTTCATTTTGGGTGCTTTTATTCTCTATAAAGAAATCTCGAAAATTTCATAATAGTTTAAGAATAGAAGCAAAACCACACAAGAGAAACGTGGATTTTGCTTATTTAAACTATGGGTATTCGAGAACCTCTTTATAGAATAAGTTTAGTCCACGTTGCACATTTTATCCCCAAACCGCTCTGAAAAGAGCAATCCCGAAACAGACTAACAAATAAAAGTTGCCGAAATGCGAAAGCGTAACGCCGGAAGCTTGAAACAATAAACTTGAAACAATAAATTTATGAAAAAGTATTTTTTACTCGCCTTATTGTTCCCCCTTTGGGGGATAGGGGGCATTTCCGCGCAGGCGTCGAAAGTGAAGATAGAGTCCGTCGGGGCAAACTATGCCGCCGCCACGCCTACCGTGACCTTTTCCGTGTCGTGGCAAGCCGGCTCGCGGAACGCAAACGAACAGTCCAAGCTGTGGGTCTGGATAGATTACCGCCCGATGAAAAACAACGCCGC
>JAITSM010000239.1 GCA_031287815.1 Prevotellaceae bacterium | reverse complement strand
AGCGGCGTGATGTATACATTGGCGCTTGCGGTTATGCCTGCAAGCAAGGCAAAAAAGAAAAGAATTGTTTTCATGATTGTAATTGTTAATTGGTTTTTGATTGTTCATCCGAATACCGGAACATACCGGCTGCCGCCGGCTCGTCATTGCCGGTATAATACACAGGAATACTTTCTACATGGGAAGCCGTTGTTTTTTGTGTGGCACAACTTGCTGCTATCAGCAACAGGAAAAGGAAAAGAAGAATTTTTTTCATAAAAGTAAATTTTAAAATTGTTATTATTTTTTGCAGCCTTTGGGGTTGTTTTCAAACACAAACTTTTTAATATAAACAACCCCTTGCTGCGAATTTTTGTTCGCTGCCAATCATTGCAGAATTATTATTTTCTACAACTTATTTCTTTAACTTTTACCGTGATTTTTCATTATTCTATATAATATATATAAAAAACCAAGAGTGGCTATGAGAAGCATTACTTACGAAACTTTGAGGTTCAGGAAGACCCACTCAGCAAATAAGTGCAACAACTCACGCCTACTCTTGGCGCGATTGCTCCGACTTATTATTCATGCTGAGATGAAATTTTCCTGATTTCAAAGTTTTCACAGAATAAAAGTTAAAGCGATATATATTTTTATATCTATTTCAAAATGTCAAAGAGCAAGTAATAACCGCCGCAAATATATGACAATATTTTTAAATTCCAAATATTTTTTTCAATTTTTTTTTCATGGAAGTGACAGGGGGAGGTTTGGTAATGAAATATTTTACGTATATTTGTGTCAATTTTAAAAACGTCGTTATGAAAAATTTATTTACATTTATCGTTATTCTGTGCCTCGCCGCCGCCTGCGGAAGGCAACTGTCGCCCGAAGAACAGGCGGCCATCCAATTAACACAGGAAGTCCAACAAGACCTTACGGAAAATATCCTTCCGTTCTGGGCTACCCATGCGCCCGATTCTTCCGGCGGGTTTTACGGGGAACTGAATTTTGACGGCTCGCCCAAAGCGGAAGCCACCAAAGGCGGTATCCTCCACGCGCGCCTGCTCTGGACATTCTCGTCCGCTTACCGCCTTTTGCAGGAGGAAACCTACAGGGCGCTGGCCGACCGCGCCCAGCGTTATTTCCTCGACTATTTTATCGATAAGGAATACGGCGGGTCTTACTATGTGCTGAATGCCGACGGTTCGCCCCTGATGACGCAGAAAAATACCTACCAGAACGCTTTTGCCATCTATGGGCTGTCAGAACATTACCGCGCCACAGGGAACAAAGAAAGCCTGCAGGCAGCCATCGACATTTATAATAAACTGGTGGCGCATGCTTATGACCCCGCCCACAAAGGCTTTATTGAAGGGTGCTCGCGCGAATGGAAAAACAACGAACTGTTTTCGATGAAAACGATGAACACCAACCTGCATGTGCTCGAAGCCCTCACCAACCTTTACCGCGTGTGGAAAGATCCCGGCTTGCAGGAGCAGCTGAAAGACGAAATAGACGTGATGCGGCATAAAATAATCGACACTGTCAGGTGGCATGAAATCCTGTACCTGTCGATGGACTGGCAGCCCAGCCCGATGCGTATAGATTCCTACGGGCATGATGTGGAATACTCGTGGCTGCTGGTGGAAGCCGCCGAAGTGTTGGGCGACGAAGAAATATTGGCCGATACGAAACGCATTGCCGTCAATGTGGCCGGCGTGCAGATAGAAGAAGGGCTGACGCCGGAAGGCTATATGCGCGGCGAAAAGTTTCACGGCGAACGCCCCGCGATTCCGGGTATGCCGCAGGAAACGCGCCACCGCCTCGAATGGTGGCCGCAGGCCGAAGCCGTCGTGGGATTTATCAATGCATGGCAAATAAGCCAGGATAAAAAATTCCTCGACGCCGCCCTGCTCGCATGGAAGTGGACGAAAACATATATGATAGACCATGAATACGGCGAATGGTACGGCAATGTTTATGAAGACGGCACGCCGAAAAAGGACTTCGTCAAAGCCGACCAGTGGCGGTGCCCCTACCACAACAGCCGCATGGGATTTGAACTTATCACCCGTTTCCCCGATTAAATAAAATAAAATATAAACCCATTAAAATTAAAAAATATGAAATCTGTATTAAAATCTTTGGTTCTTGCCGTCCTCTTGTCGTTGCTGGCAAGCCCGGCAGCTGTGGCAGGCCATTACGACGGCTTTAAAGTGTCGATATACGTAAAGGCCTACACCGTTGAAAAAATGAAAGACCTGCAATGGTTGGACTCGACCTGGAATATTATATCCGGGCAAATCAACGTGGATAAAATTTATATCGAAACCCACCGGGACTTGCTAATCATCCCGGATGCGACGCTGGAACAGGTGAAAAAGTATTTCAAAGGAAAAGGGCTGGAAGTAGGCGGAGGCATTACTTTTACCATTAACGAAATGAATAATTTTGAAACCTTCTGCTATTCCGACCCCGAACACCGCAAAAAAGTGCAGGAAATAGCCGAACACACCGCCAAACATTTTGACGACTTTATTCTCGACGACTTTTTCTTCACCAGCTGCAAATCGGATATAGAAATCAAAGCCAAAGGCGCGAAAAGCTGGACGCAGTACCGCCTCGAACTGATGACCGAAGCCGCGCAAAACCTCGTGATAAAACCGGCAAAAAAGGTAAACCCCAAAGTAAAAGTCATCATCAAATATCCCAACTGGTACGACCATTTCCAGGCCTTAGGCTTTAACCTCGCCACCGGGCCGCACCTCTTCGACGGCGTATGGACAGGCACGGAAACCCGCGACCCCGCCGGCAACCAGCACCTGCAAAATTATCTTAGCTATAACATCATCCGTTACTTTGAAAACATCCGTCCGGGACATAACTTCGGCGGCTGGGTAGACAGCGGCGGCTCGAACATGGGGATGGACCGGTATGCCGAACAACTCTGGCTGACCTTCTTTGCCAAAGCGCCGGAAATAGCCCTCTGCGCTTACGACGAGCTGATAGGCGTCGCCCTGCGCCCCGACAGCCACCGGACGCCCTGGCAGGGACAAGCCACCAGCTTCGACTACGACGAAATGGCGAAGCCGGTAAACCTGAACGGGCAAACCGTTATCCCTACCACCATCGCCCGCGTGGCCGGCTACACGTTTGAAAACATCAACAAATTCATCAACAAATTAGGCAACCCTGTAGGCATTAAATCCTACAAACCGGTAAATTCCAACGGCGACGACTTCCTGCAAAATTACTTCGGCATGATTGGGCTGCCGGTGGAAATGGTAGCGGAATTTCCCGTCGGCCAGCAAGTGGTTTTACTCACCGAACAGGCCAAAGCCGACCCCAACCTGCTAAGCAAGATAAAAGCGCAGCTGCAAAAGGGCGGCGACGTGGTCATCACCACCAACCTGCTCAAAGCCATTCCTGAAAAAATGGCCGAAATATACGAACTGCGCATGGCCGGCGACGTGCTGGTAAACGACTTCGGAAGGTTTGGGCAGGCAAACCGCGACATCCTCTTTCCGCAACTGTTGTACTATACCAACGACACGTGGGAAGTGATCAGCGCAGGACGCCCGCTCTCCGGCGGGGTCAGCGGTTATCCCCTGCTGCTGCGCGGCCTGTATTCCAAAGGCAACCTTTATGTACTGGCCATACCGAATGATTTCGGCAACCTCTACGACCTGCCCGCCGGCGTATTGAACGAACTGCGCCGGATCATCGGCAAAGACGTCGATATCCGCCTGGAAGCGCCTGCCAAAGTAAGCCTCTTTGCATACGACAACGACACCTTCATCGTAGAATCATTCCTCGACGAGCCGGTAACCATACAAGTGGTAACAGGTGAGAAAGTAGAAAAACTGACCGACCTGCTCACCGGCGCCATAGTGGAAAAGCTGCCCACCCCGCCCGCGCCTCCGGGATTCGAGTTCTTCTACCTTATGATGAGCGGCGGGGAGAAAACCAACAAATACCGCATCACCCTGCCGCCGCACTCCTACAAAGTGTTCAACAAACGCTAATAGGAACTAAGAGTTAAGAACTGAGAGTTAAGAGTTGGCTGGCGCCGGAGGTTAGTAGGCAGTTTTCAGTTTTCAGTAGGCAGTGGCTGGCGCCTTTTTAATGGAGAATGGAGAAAAAGCAACCGCCCGCGAATGCGGGCGGTTGCTTTTAACTTTTAGTTTTTAACTTTAAGGCAAAGCCTCAGGGGAGAGGGCGGGCGAGGGAAAACCTTGTGCAGACAGGATTTTGATTGACTAGTTGATTGTTTACTATTCATCCCAACTCATTTGGGATTAATCCCAACTCATCGGGGATTAATCCCAACTCATTTGGGATTGATCCCAACTCATTTGGGATTGATCCCAACTCATTTGGAATTAATCCCAACTCATCGGGGATTAATCCCAACTCGTTTGGGATTGATCCCAACTCATCGGGGATTAATCCCAACTCATTTGGGATTGATCCCAACTCATCGGGGATTAATCCCAACTCGTTTGGGATTGATCCCAACCCGCCCTTACGGCGGCCCAAACTGTTCAAATTTTAACCCTTTTTTATTTTGCATTTTTCTATTAGTCGTTAGTTACCTCCCCCCAGCCCCCTCCGAAGGAGGGGGAGTTGGCTCCCTCCCCTTCGGGGAGGGCGGGGGGAGAGGTGGTGGCTGGCGCCAGCCAACTCTTAACTCTTAGTTCTTAACTCTTAGTTCTTAGTTCATAACTCATAATTCATAATTAAAAAGTCATTTTAGATTTTAAAAAACGCCGGGGCGAAGAACCACAACACGATTTTTTCTGACAAGCAATCTGTCCATGCGCCCCTGCGTTATAGTCATAGTTTAAAGTTTAAGGGTTAAGGTTGCTGGCGCCAGCCAACTCTTAGTTCTTAGTTCTTAACTCCACAGGGTGTTTCGACTACACCCCTAAGGTTTCCCTGACACCCTACCCCTGCTTCCAGCTTTTTCTCATTTTTCATCACTATATATATAAGGTATATTTTAAGAAGTGCCGGCCGCTACTGCACGCAACGCACTTGGATGCCATAGAATTTTGAAAGGCTTAGCAATCGTATCTGGCCGGATTCATTAAACAAGAGGTATGCGGTGCCAGTGGATGATATTGTGGTCGACCACAAGGCGGCATTCGCACTTTCACCGCTGATTGTGCTTTCGAGGGCGTAGCCGCCGTACCCCCACTGACTTATTAATACGGAATAATTAGTGCACGATACCAGTTCGTTGAAATCGTCTTGCGTCGGCACCCGCCAGGGGGACGGGCAAAGGGCGGCAGCGGCGTCGTTGACACACGTCCAATTGTAATAATAACGGTCGGAGGTGCTAACATATTTGTATTGGGCGGGCGGAGGATCTGTCGTTGAAAGGGCCGTTACGTTTGCACAACCCGCCACCGGATTACGCAATAGGCCACTCCAAACCTGTGTACCGCATGACCACGTGGCTGTTCCACTGTTGGGCGGCAATGCAGGATCAACAACTATTTTCCCGGTAGCGGTCACATTGGCACAGCCATTGCTGTTAGTGGTGGTAACCGTATAATTAAATGTCCCGGTAGCAGAGGGGGTACCGCTCACCGTATAGTCAGGCGAAGTCCATGCGCCGGACACGCCGGCGGGCTGGCCGCTAATAGACGCACCGGTAGCATTGGCGGTGGTATATTTAATGGGTGTAATAGTCGAGCCGGCATAGACGGTCTGGGTAGTACTGCCGGAAGAAAGATAGGTAATTGTCGGCTTGGCATTAACCGTCAATACCCACTGTCCGGTACTTGCGGTCAGGGTGGTGTTGCAGGTGCCGTCCTTTGCGCGGCGGGTGAAGGTCTGCGCGCCGACAGTGGAGGCGTAGGCGGTGGGCGCGTATGTAGTAGCGGTAGCGCTGGTAATCGCGCTGCCATTGCGGTACCACTGGTAGGAAATGGCGCCGTCGCCGCCGGAGGCTGCGGTGGCATTGCCAATGGTAGTTACCGCTCCGCCGCTGCAAATGGTTTGTCCGGTGGTGGCAATGGCGCCGACGGAAAATGCCGTGCGTACGGTTTTCAATACCGCAGCAGAATAGGCGCTGGCGCAGCCCGACACGGACTGCGTGACCATAACGCGGTAGTA
>JAITSM010000201.1 GCA_031287815.1 Prevotellaceae bacterium | reverse complement strand
TCACCCTTCACCCTTCACCCTTCACCCTTCACCCTTCACCCTTCACCCTTCACCCTTCACCCTTCACCCTTCACCCTTCACTCTTTACTCTTCACCCCTCACTCTTCACCCTTCACCCCTCACTCTTCACCCCCCCCTCGCATTAAGCACCTCTTTTGTCGATGAACTTTATTTGTTTGCGGCTGGCGGCGGGGTATTGTATGGCCTGGATGGTTTCTATGGATTCAAAGGCGATGACCGGCGCTACGCGGATTCTTGAGCGGAAAATATCCTTGATGCGCTTTTCCAGCTGCTCCGACGGCTGGCGCGCCCCCACGCGGATGAGGATTTCATCCGTCCCCAAATCATTGTGAAAAACTTCTACTACATAATTCACCGCTTCGGGGATATTGTCCATCACTTCGTAGAGCGCCGGCGGGTAGAGCGTCGTGCCTTTGAATTTTATCATCTGCCCTTTCCGGCCGGTAACGCCGCTTAGTCGTAGCGTATTCCGCCCGCAGGCGCAGGGCGCGGTGGCGTGGTACACAATGTCGCCTGTCCGGAAGCGCAACAGCGGCATCCCTTCCACGCCCAAAGAGGTAATGGTTACTTCTCCCTCTTCCCCTTCTTTCACCGGCCGGCCGGCGGGGTCGAGAAATTCTACGATAATCAGTCCCGGCTGGTGATGCCCGCCTTTTCCTTCTTCGCATTCCGTAAAGGAAAATTGCATTTCGGTGGAGGCGTAGGTGGAAAACATTTTCAGTCCCGGCCATTCTTCGTGGATAATCCGCCCGAGCGTATTGAGGGTATAATCGGGGTTGCGCAACGATTCGCCGATGCAGATGATTTTTTGGAGGCTCGAGTGGTGTACGGCAATGCCGGCCTGTTTGGCGTAGGCAATCAGTTTACACATGAACGAGGGCACAACCATGGCGACGGTGGGGTTAATCCGGAGCATCGTGTCCCATTGCAGTTCGGGGATGCCGTTGCCCACGCGGCAGATGCTCATGCCCAGTTCCCGTGCGCCCAAGAAATAAGCCAGCCCGGCCATGAAGCGGCGGTCAATGGTGGTCATCAGTTGCATGACGTCCGCCCGTGTTAACCCGGCTGTTTCAAAGCTCAGCCGTTCGTTGTAGGCCAGCCGCCGGAGGTCGTTTTCCGTAAGCCCGAAAAACACCGGCTGCCCCAACGTCCCGGAGGTGGTTACGATGTCGATAATCGCTTCCTGCGGCACGCACAAAAAGTCTTTGTTGCGCCGTTGCAGGTCGGCTTTGGTGGTGGTGGGCAGCCGCCGGAGGCCTTCTACCGTCTTTATTTTGGCTATGTCGATATGTTCCCTTTCAAACATTTCGCGGTAAAACGGCGACCGCGCCTGCAAATAGGCCAAAGCCTCCTGCAATTTGGCCTGTTGGTATTTTGCGATTTCTTCCGCCGGCCGGTACTGGATGTCGTTATTCATGATTTACGTGTTTACTTCGGGTGATTTTTTGATAGGTATCGGAATACAGGAACGGGTCTTCGGGGATGGTCAGGCTGTCTGTTTTTATTTCTTTGGAAAAATCGGGGTTGGCGAATATTTCGTGCAGGTGGTAGGCCGCGTATTTCCCCAGTTGCCAAGGCGCGGTGGATACCCACATCAGCCCTTTTTGGGGAAGAAAGATGACGGAATGATGGGCGATCAGCTGGTTTATCGCCCGTTCGTCGCCGGCGCTGATATTTTCGCCGCCCAGCCCTTTTTGGTCGCGCAGGATTGTCGCCGCTTTCGCCGGATTGAGGGGGATATTTTGCAGAATCAATTCCTCTGCCCGCTTTTGCCGGTAAGGGCTGACGCCGGCGGCAATGTTTTCGATATTTCTTTTATCGTCCCTGAACGTTTCGCTCTGGTAGTGGTTGGCGCATACCAGCCAGTCTTTTTGCGGCTGGTACCGGCCTGTTTTGTCCGGCGATTTTTCAATAATCATTGCGCGGTTATCCGCTGCCGAGCCGATTAAAATAGATTCGCTCACAAAGGTAGCCCGGCGGTTGGCGATGGCGCAGGCTTCATCAATGGTGGCGGCGTATTGCAAAATCTCGCGGCACAAAATGCTTATCGGCGTAGCGGCGGACGTGGGGACAGATGATTTGGCGGCGTTAATCGTTACCGTCAGCCCTTTTTCGTTCATGCCCGAAAGCACGCCCGTCATCCCCGCCCAAGTGATCATGGCAAACTTGTATCCTTTGGCGGGATTGTAAAAAGCCACGATTTTATTTTCGGCAAACTGTTCGCCCACATAAAAGTCAAAATTCCGCCCTATGAGCAGCAAAGAGTCTTCCACGCTGCCGTTCCACCCCGCAAAGGAGGTGCAACCCACCAGCATGTAATCCTGCAACGCATGCCCGAGATCGTGCGCCGAATGGTAGTTCAGCTGCCGTTCATAGGGCGTCCCGATAGCGTTGTATTCATCGGTGCAGGATAGGGATATGCCATAAATTTCGTGTTGGTATTCTTCCAAGATATAGCCGGGCAAATGGCGGTTGAAAAAGCCGATGAACAGCCGCAGAAATTTCAGGTAGGCGTCCGACGGTATGAGCCGCCGGATTTGCGCCACAAAAGCATCTTCCTGGTATTTCAACAGGCCTTTGGCCATTTTCCCTGCCGCCACGCCGCGTTCAAAGGCTTCGCCTTCGAGGTACATTTCCCACAACCCTGTTTCGCTGCGGCGCAACCGGCAGCCTTCAAACGCTACGAAATTTTGGTTGCGTATGGCTTCCTGTCCCGCCAGCGGCGAGGGGGGAATGTCGGGGTCGGGCACATGCAACCAGCAACTCAGCACGTATCCGGCAATAACAAAAACCACTGCCACCGCCAGCAAGATAATGCAAAAACGTTTGATTTTCTTTTTAGACATTAGGTTTTTAGAAAATAAGGTTTAGACATTAGGCTTTGTTCGGTACAGGGCTTATGGCTTACGCAGGGCAACCGCACCTTTATTTAACAGGATTTTGAGTTGCAAAGGTAGTAAAATTTCGTATCTTTGCATAAAAATTTTCTATTGAAACAATTTTCTTCATATCTTCTTTGCGCGTTGCTGTTAGCGTCCTGCGGAACGGCCGGCAAACTGGAAAAAGCCAACCGGCTTTTTGACGAAGGCGGATATGCCGCTGCCGCCGAGCGGTACAAAAAAATTATCCGGAAAATACCGAAAGCGCAAGCCGAACAACCTTATTTCAATTATGCCGAATGCTACCGGCGGCTGGGCAACTGGCGCAACGCCGAAACAGCCTATACCGGATTGCTGCGCCAGCATAAAACCCCTGAAAACCCCGAAATATACTTGCATTACGGACAGGTGTTGTTCGCAAATGAAAAATACGACAAAGCCGAAGAACAGTTTCTCCTCTACCGGCAACAGCGCCCGAACGACCCGCAAGCCGCCGCCGCTTTAGCGTCGCTGGAATTGGCGAAAAACTACCGCGCCGGCGAAAACGCCTACCAGGTAGAATTGGCGCCGGCATTGAACACGCGCGCCAACGATTTCGCGCCGGCTTATGGCGCCGACGATTACGAAACGCTGCTCTTTACCTCTACCCGAAAGGAAGATAACCTTAGCAAAAAAACTTATGACGTTACCGGAGAAGCCTATTCCGACCTGTTTTTCTCCCGCCTCCCGCGCAACAGCAAATGGACGAAACCGCAAAACATGGGCGAAGAAATAAACACCAAGTACGAAGACGGCGCCGCTGCCTTTAATCATAGCTATACGGTCTTGTACTTCACGCGTTGCATGAAAGTAAAACGGGAAAAAGCAGGATGCAAAATTTTCTCCATAGAACGCAACGACAACGAATGGGGCAAGCCCCAAGACTTAAAGCTTATGCCCGACAGCATCACGGCGGCGCACCCGGCGCTTTCCGGCGATGACCTGACGCTTTATTTCGTATCCGACATGGACGGCGGAATGGGCAAAATGGACATCTGGAAAGTAACGCGCAGCGGCAGCAGCGACGACTGGGGCGAGCCGGTGAACGCAGGCGTACAAATTAACACACCCGGCAATGAAATGTATCCCTTTGCACGCGGCAACAGCCTCTATTTCGCCTCCGACGGACATCCCGGCTTCGGCGGGCTGGACATTTTCAAAGCCACGCCCGACAGCGCCGCCGGCTGGAGCACAGAAAACATGGGGCGCCCAGTCAACTCCTCCGCCGATGACTTTTCCATTATCCTCGAGCAGGAAAACGAACGCGGCTATTTTGCCTCGCGCCGCAGGGAAAAAGGCGCAAAAGGCGGCGACGACATCTATCGGCTGGCGCTGGATATAACCCCGATTGAATACCATTTCGAAGGAATGGTGAAAGACGCCGCCACGAACAGCATGCTCGAAAATGCAGAAATACGCCTGGTAGGCAGCAACGGCGCCGTATTGCGCAAACGCACCGAAGCCAACGGCGCATTCTATTTCCGCGTAAATCCCGGGCTGTACTACCTCGTACTGGCTTCGCGCAACGGCTACCTGAACGCCAAACTCCGTTTCTCCAGCACCGGATGGGACAACGGGCACGTGCACCGCGATACCTTCGCCCTCACCTCCACCGCCAAGCCGATAGAAATACCCAACATCTTCTTCGACTTCGGCAAGGCGACGCTCTCCGACGCTTCCCGCACGGCGCTGGACTCGCTGGTCGACCTCATGAAAGACAATCCGTCGATTATGATTGAACTGCGCGCCCACACCGACAGTCGCGGCAGCGACGAAACAAACGATGACCTGTCGCAACGCCGCGCACAGGCGGTAGTCGATTACCTTATCACCAACGGCATTGACGAACCGCGCCTGACAGCCGTCGGGCTGGGCGAATCCGAGCCCAAAACTGTTACAGAGCCCATGTCGAAACAGCATACTTTCCTCCGAACAGGGCAAAAACTAACCGAAAAATTCATCACCTCCCTACCCAGCGAAGGCCAGCAGGAAATTTGCCACGCCTTCAACCGCCGCACCGAATTGCAGGTTACCCGTAGCGATTATCTCTTTCTAATGGAGAATTGAGAATGGAGAATTGGCTGGCGCCGGAACCATCTTAAGAAAAAATATTTTTCAAAAATAGTTGCAATTAAAAAATAAAGTAATATATTTGCTGCGGTAATTATATGCTCCTTGATGTATTGGAAATGATATAAAAAAATATCGCTTTGACTTTTATTCTGTCGTCAAACTGAAAACTGGACATTTTCTAATCACGTATGAATATAAGTAAAGCAACCATGTCGAGAGTGGACATGGGTGTTGTACTTATTTACGTGATGGGTCGTCCAGAACCTCAGTTTGCAATAAGTATAGCTCCCATTTCCACTCTTGTCATTAGAAACAATGGGAGTATAATAGTAAAGGTCAGAGAAAAGTTGCAGAAAAATATTTAACAGCACATTCTGCAATGATTGGCAGCGAACAAAAAATCGCAGCAAGGGGTTGTTTTATGGGAATTAGTTTGTGTTTGAAAAACAGCCCTGATGCTGCGAAAACAGAACATGGACTTGTAGACAATAGACAAAATGCCGATAAACTTTAAATAGGGAACTATAAACCTTAAATAATATATAGTATGAAAAAAATTTCCTTCTCTCTTTTTTTTCCCCTTTGGGGGATAGGGGGCTTGTTCGCGCAGGCAACCGTTACGCCAATCAGCGTAGATTATGACCGCCACGAGGTGAAATTCCGCGTCGCATGGAATGCGGCCACCGCCGCCAACAACCGCGTGTGGGTGTGGGTAGACTTTTGTTCTGTCGCTGGCGCAACACCCGGCACCTTTGCTCCGGCAACCATCAGCCCGGTATCCATAGCCGGCGGAAGCTACGACGGAGAAAACGGACGAGGCTTTTATATATATGGCAATCCCTCGACCGTTACCGCCGCCTTAAGCGGCGCCACCGGAACCTTCAACTGGTGCGCCTACGGCAGCAACTTCCCACCCAATGCGGTGGACAACACCAGCGGCGGCTATGACTTGAGAGGCACGCCGCCGTTTATCATTACTACTTCTGCCGGCACAACAGAAGTAAATGCCTACACTTATTCGGGCGGTACTATTACTGCACTCACCGACGCCACCGGCTGCCCGGGCGCATTATGTGGCAAGAACAACGAATCATCCGGATTGTTGAACTGTTGTATTAACGGTACTACTAATTGCAGCGGCACGTGCAAAACTGACAGTACTTATACTACTAATGACGGCGAATGCACCGGCAGTTGCAATACAGCATATATACAACTGCGTGACCAGTGCGGTACGGTGATAAATGCAAAATATAGTACCTATGCAAATGAAAGTTGTATGGACGGTTGCGCGTTAAATTGCACAAACTGCATCACACTTTGTAAAAACTCTGACTATAAGTATGCATCAATAGTGCCTGAACGAAACGAATGCTACTGCCAAGAAACTCGATGCGCGCAGCAAGCCTCGTACAGAAACCAGTGTTGGTGGACTGTGTATGCTGGAATATGGAATAAAGCGGGCTGTGGATACATAATTAACGGCTGCGACCAACACACTCTCTGTAATTAGCAGCCGGAATAATTAAATTAGGATATAAAAAATTTTAAATATAATATAAATGGGTTTCCCAAAACGTTCCCCTCTTGCGCCTTGTTCCCCTCAGGGCTTCATCGCGCGCCTTGAAGAAATAAGGGTTTAAAATTTGAGCAGCTTGCGCCGCCATAAGGCAAAAAAAAGACGTCGCTAACCGGAATGTAGTGGTCAGCAATAAAAAGTAGGGGGAGCCGGAGAGGCGAACTAATGAAAAACGCCGGCAGATGAAATGCTGCCGGCGGCTTTCTTATGTATGAGGTGTGAGGTATGAGGTGGCTGGCGCCAGCGTTCATACTTCATACATCAATTATACCCTGCATTCTGCTGGGACACGATGGCGGGGTTGGCGTCGAGTTCGGCCTGGGGGATGGGGAGGATGGCTTTGTAGAAACTCCTGTCGACGCTGCCGGAGCGATGGGGAATCACGGCCGGCCAGAGGAGGGAATCGTCAAAGTACACCGTCCGGCCCAACCGCATCATATCAAAAAACCGGAGGCCTTCGGAATAAAACTCCTTGCTCTTTTCCGCCAGGATCAAGTCCAGCGACACCTCGCTTGCCGTAACTTTCCCCAAGTTGGGGGCGCGCTTGCGAATCTGGTTAAGGTAATACGCCGCCGTATCCCTGTCTGTCGGCAGCGCCGCTTCGGCTGCGATAAGGTAGATCTCGGAGAGCCGGATGATTTTAATATTTACCGCCGAGGGGGAACCTTTATCGCCTTTCAGGTCGTTGCCCGTATATTTATTGCATGCGCCCATGCGGGAGTTCGAGGTTTCGTCGTAATCCATTATCCCGTGCCGGACGTCGTCGGGGTCTTCGGCCAGCAGGCTGATGTAGCCGGTGCTGGCCACGAAGTTTCCATCGGCGCCGCTGATTTTTCTCAGGCGCATATAATAATAGCCTAAGGAGGAAGTTCCCAGGTCGGCTTCGTTTTCATATATTCCCAGTTCGAAGATGGATTCGGAGCCGAACTCGGACGACCAGGAGTCTACCCATTTATTATTTTCATAAAGGGCGTACTCGTTGTCCGAAATAATTTCTTCCGCCGCCGCCAGCGCCGCCGTCGTGTTACCCATAAAAAGGTACACCCGCGCCTGAATGGCTTTGTTGGCATAGTAGTCGATATACCCCTGGCTCACCTTTTCCGGCAGGAGGGCTTCCCCGTCTTTCAGGTCTTTCAGTATTTGGGTATAGTTTTCGGCCACTGTTTTCCTGGTTTCTTTTGCATATACGTCCAGCACGGCGAGGGGCATCGGCACCCCCAGCGAGGCGCCGCCGTTTTCGGTATACGGTTTTCCGTAAAGCCTTGCCAGGTCGAAATACATCAGGGCGCGCAGGGTCAGGGCCTGGCCTTTGTAGTTATCCAGTTCGTCCGAGCCTTTCCCTTCGCCTTCCAGCCGGGAGATATTTTCGAGGAGGTTGTTTACCTGCAAGAGGCAGTAATAAATCTGCGACCAGAAACTCCCGAAGGCATTGGACGTGGCCGAATGGTTGAAGGAATACAGGACGTCCCGCCCGCGCCCCTGGCTGACGATGGTTACGTCGCCGCCTTTCACGTCGCCATAGAGGAAGAAATCCCGGCCATAATAATAGGAGGAGGCCATAGACGCCATCACGCCGTTGATAGCCACGCCCGCGTCGGCGGCGGTATTGATTGCTGTTTCGGCGGCGGCCGATTCGGTCGGCTCCAACGCCAGGAAGTCGTCGCACGACGCGCCTGATAATAATATCAGGGAAGATATAATAAGTAATGTTTTTTTCATGGTTGTAATATTTTAAAAACTTAATTCCAGTCCGAAGGTATAGGTTTTCCCGAGGGGCATTTCCCATCCCTTGCTTCCGTCGGCGCCGACTTCTGGGTCGTATACGCCATAGGCGGCGGCGGTCAGCAGGTTGGAGCCCGAGAAGTAGACGCGCACGCCCGTGGCGCCGATTTTGCCTGCGATATGCTTGGGCAGGGTATAGGACACGAGCAGGTTTTTCAGCCGGATGAAGGAGCCCGAATGCAGGTGCCGGCTGCTTTTCTGGTTCACGTCTTCCATGTCGGTAGCATTCATCATGGGGTATTTTGCGTTCGGGTTTTCCGGCGTCCAGCGGTTGTCGTATTCGTCTTTCGAGCGGATGCGTTCCCAGTAGTACCCGTCGTCCGTTACGTCTCTTCCCGGCGCGTCGTAAGTATGCCCTCCGAGTTTATAATTAAAGTTCATATCCAGCGCCAGCCCTTTCCACGAAAAGGTGGTATAAATCCCGCCGAAGACTTTCGGGTCGACCTTCCCGATAATAATTTCGCTGGCTTGGCTATAGTCATAAGTAGCCGCTTTGCCGTCGACCGTGAGGTCGGCCTGTTTATCGTTATTCAGGAACCACACATTTTTGCCGGTGCCGCTGTCTACGCCCGCCCATTCCAGTCCGTAAAACGAGAGGGGGCTTTCCCCTTCGCGGTAGATATAGCGGGCTCTTGCATCGACCGGTTCATTCCATATAATATCCTGCCCGCCGTAGAGCTCCGTGATTTTTGATTTGGCGAAGGCGGCCGTCAGCCCTGCGCTCCACACGAAGCCGTGCGCATTATAAATATCGCCGTGCAGTTCTATTTCCACCCCCCGGTTGTTTATCACGCCGATATTGCTCAGGGTGGTGGACAATCCCGTAACGCCGGAAATGGGAACATCCTGCAAGAGGTTTTCCGAATTCCTGTTAAAGTATTCCACCGTTCCGCGCAGGCGGTTGCCCAGCACGCCGAACTCCAGCGCGAGGTTCGCGGTATAACTTGTTTCCCACGACAGCTCGGGGTTGGGGATGGACGCCAGCGTTCCGCCCGGGTTGGACATATATTTTTTCGTATACGACACGAGCGCCAGGTGGCCGTAATTGGCCGTCGGGAGCGTGCCGTTCACCCCGTAGGACGCCCGCAGCCGGAGGTTTGAGAAACCGGGAAGGTGCCGGAGTATCGCTTCCTGCACCCGCCAGGAACCCGCCACCGACCAGAAGTCGCCCCACTGCGTATCCTTGCCGAGTTTCGACGACCCGTCCCGCCGGTAGGAGCCCGAGAGGTAGTAGGTGTTATCATAATTATAATCCGCTTTGGAAAGGATAGACGCCATATTCTGTCCCCACGAGTAGCCGGTAGCGTCCTTCTTCCCCGCGGTAGCGACCGATTTCAGGGCGGTCGTCGGCAAATCCGTTCCCGACGCCCGCTGGTAGTCCGTCAGGTTTTTCTCCACCTCGAACCCCGCCAGCAGCAGCACGGAATGCTTCCCGAAAGCCCTGTTAAAATTGGCGGTGGTAGAGGAAACCATCTTGTTCACATTCGTGGAATAGTTATCAATGCTTCCATTGACCCTCGCCCCTGCGTGATGGTTCGGGCTATAGTAAAGCCATTCCGCCGTATGCGCATTATCATAGGAAAGCACGGTTTTCAAATCCAACCCCGGCAGGATATGCGCCGTCAGCGCTTCAATAGCCGACACCCGGAGGGTGTTCGACCCGTTATCCCATTCGTCGTTATAATAAACCATATTATAGGCGTAACTCCCATACCGCACCGTCCAGTCCTCGCCGGTAACCGGGTCGGTCGGCCAGTAAAGCCCCCAAAGCATATTGCGGGTCTGCATAAACGGGTTGCCGTCCATATACCGGGAATCATTAAAGCCCGTAGACGTACTTTTCGCCACGCTCACGTTCGACGCCAGCTCGAACACCTTGCCCACCTTCTGGGACAGGTTCAACCGCGCCGACAGCCGCCCGTAGTCGTTCAGTACGCTCCGCCCCTGGTCTTTTGTCCACGACAGGGAGGTATAATAGTTCGTCCCCGCCGTCGCGCCGCTCACCGAGAGGTCGTACGACTGGTAAACCGCCGTCCGGAGCAGTTCCTTTTCCCAGTCAAAAGACGTCCCCGCCCGCTGTCCGCCGACGGTAAAGGATTTATAGGTATTGTCCGGCGCGGAGAAAGTATACCCATGCTTGTTAAACCGCTTGTTCAGCTGCGCCAGCGCGGCTGCGCTCGCCGCCGCCGGGCTCCGGTCGGCGCCGGGGGCGGTATCCGTGATCACCGAATTATAAAACATCTCATAATACATCTCCAGGTTCTCGGCATCCGATGCCGCTTCCCAGTTATCCGTAGCAAACGACGGCGTGAACCCGAACGAGGCCTTGAAGTCAATACGCGGCTTTCCCGCTTGCCCGCGCCTGGTCTGGATAAGCACCACGCCGTTGGCCGCCCTGGAACCGTACAGCGCCGCCGCCGCCGCATCCTTGAGCACCGTTACGCTTTCAATATCCGCCGGGTTCAGCGTCCCCATGATATTATTGATATTGGCATACAGGATGCCGCTCACCTGCCCCGCGCTGCCCGAAGACACCGGCACGCCGTCGACCACATACAGCGGCTCGTTCGAGGCGTTCATCGACCCTGTTCCCCGTATACGTATTTCCGGCGCCGCCCCCGCCTGTCCCGACCGCGAAGACACGTCCAGCCCCGCAATCCGGCCGCTCAGGGCTGTCTGGAAGCTTACCGCCGGCACGTCCTTCACCTTCTCCTTCGTCAACACCCCCGCCGAACCGGTGAAGGTGCTCTTTTGAGCCGTACCGTAGGCCACCACAATCACATCATCCAGCTGCGTAACATCCGGCCACAGGCTTACGTTAATCACCGCCTGTGCACCCACCGGCACCTCTTCCGTTTTCAATCCCACGAAAGCGAATACCAGCGTCGCCCCTTCCGGAACGGAAATCGAATACCGCCCCTCCGCATCTGTAACCACTGCCGCATTGGCGCCTTTTACCGACACCGACGCCCCCGCCAGGGGATACCCGTTTTCGGTTACTTCGCCGCTAACCGGCCTGTTTTGCCCGGCCACGCTTCCCGCGCCCCAAAGCGCCCACAGGCACAAAAGTAATTTTAAAGTTTTCATACATTAAAAAGTTTAGTTAATAAAAAAAATTGGTTTAATGAACCGCTACAAAGGTAAAGCTTAAATCCGCTCATAAAGTAAACAAAATTGTAATATTTTATTAATACAACATTATTTTCTGGGGTAATGGCAATAAACAGGGGGGTGCGGCTCAAAAATAATGAAGAATGGAGAATAAAGTTTGAAGAATAAGGGGGTATTTTTAATAAAAAATTGAAAATTGAAAGCCGAAAGCCGTTTACAATTGAAAATCGAAAGCCGAAAATTGAAAATTGTGGAAAGTTGAAAGTTAGCCGAGAGTTGTGCGTCGAGGGTTACGAGTTCATTATCTTGCCGGCCGGCGCGTTAAAATCGGCATGCAACGCCACGTGGGCTTCGTTTCGCCGATGTTCCTTGCGGAAACGAACAATAGTAAAAACGGTTCTTTTCATCGTTATTTTATTTTAAAAGTGTGTAAAAATAGCGCGTAAAGGGCTTCCATCGACTTGCAACTTATGTTGCAAGTCGTTCACAAAAGTGGAACTGACTTGTTAACTTTGTTGCAACCGGTTCGCAAAAGTGGAACTGGCTTGCTAACTTTGTTGCAACCGGTTCGCAAAAGTGGAACTGGCTTGCTAACTTTGTTGCAACCGGTTTACAAAAGTGGAACTGACTTGTTAACTTTGTTGCAACCGGTTTGCAAAAGTGGAACTGACTTGTTAACTTTGTTGCAACCGGTTCGCAAAAGTGGAACTGACTTGCTAACTTTGTTGCAACCGGTTCGCAAAAGTGGAACTGACTTGCTAACTTTGTTGCAACCGGTTTGCAAAAGTGGAACTGACTTGTTAACTTTGTTG
>JAITSM010000187.1 GCA_031287815.1 Prevotellaceae bacterium | reverse complement strand
TTTGCTATATTAAAAGCAAACGTCAATAAGGAAATAATAAGAATCTTTTTCATTTTTTTAGTTTATAAGTTTGGTTTACGAAATCAATTTTATCCATTGTTACGCTGCGTGGATCATTGTAGATGGCTTCCACTGCGGGATTGGTGGAGGGGAAACTGAAAACAGGCGGCGCAGCAGGCGCTGCCGGCGGTGCCGGTGGCGTTTCGCCCGGCGGCGGCGGTGGCGGCAGGTTGGCCATCATGGCGGCAAAGTCGTATATGCAATAGCCCCATACCATAAACCATGACCAGTAAGGTTGCGTTTCATAAATCCCGGCGGTGGGCGCATTGCCTACTTCGCCCAAAGCAATAAGTTTTCCGCCCCCCAGTTCGAGCAACTGGTCGTGGTGCGACTGTTTCCAGTCATTATTATACACGTCGGCAGCCAATACATCCACATAGTCAACTCCCGGAAAGAAATCGGCATAAGGGCCGGCCTCGTCGCCGGGTATATCGCGCGGCGCATTGGTATTCCATACCCAGAGGAGGTTGTTTAATTGGTGGTAGTTGGTAAAATAGTCGTACATGGCTATCCACAATTTCTTAAAGCCGTTTTCTCCCGGTTTGTTGCACCACCAGAACCAAACGCCGTTCATCTCATGGAAAGGGCGCCAGAGCACAGGGATTTTCGCTTCTTCCAGTTGTTTCAGGTATTTTGCCACGCCGTCCATTTGGCGTTTCCACAGCGTATTCAGTTCCGTGCCGTCGGTCACCAGCTCGTCCCATTCTGCCTGCGATGGGAGGCGTTCGGCCAGCCGCCAAATATCGTCGCCGTTACATTCGTCGCCGTTGTTTGGGAAACAGCAATGCCACATCAGCGTGATCAGGCGCCCCTGCCCATGTTGTTTCTTGGCTTCGTCCACCAGCAGCTGCCGGAGTTCTTCTTTTGTCCGGCCGTTGACTTCGCACGGGCCGAAAGGAGCGGTCAGGTTCATCGGCCCGCAGTGCTGGAACCGCTGGATGTTGTCGCCAAGCGCCATAAAGCTGAAATCGGCGCCCCACAGCCCGGAACCGGTGCCCGTTATTTCATGCACCACGCGGTCGTAGCGTGCAAAATCGCTCACGAAATTATGCTGCCCCGTAATGGTATATTTCCCTTGCAGGGAATATAAGAACCCGAGCAGTTGGCGCGCTTCCGGCGACGCATCCGGGTTCACCGGCCTGAATCCCGGTTCCTGCGTCCCGCTGCAAGCGAGCAGGCATCCGGAGAATAATGCTAAAAATAATAATTTTGTTTTCATAATATTTAAAGTTTAAGGTTTAAAGTTTAAAGTTTAAGGTTGCTGGCGCCTTATCCATATCTTTCGAATAACCGCTCGCTTACTCATCGAATAACCGCCCGCCTGTTCATCGAATAACCGCCCGCCTGTTCATCGAACAACCGCTCGCCTGTTCATCGAACAACCGCCCGCCTGTTCATCGAACAAAACCGCCCGAAGTCAGGGGGTAGCCGCTACGGTAAGCGGCAGCTCATAAACGATGGTGCGAAGGGCATTCATCCCTTTCCTCCCCTTCATCGCCCGAAGGGCATTCATCCCTTTCCCACAAAGTTCATAATCCATACTTCATACCTCCTACTTCATAATTTAACTTCTACCTCTTTCGCAAGCCGTATATCTCTGGAGGAGCTGCCGGCGAGGAGTTCGATGGCGCCGCTTTCCAGCGCCCAGCCATAGGCTGCTTCATCCCAATAGCGCAATTGGCTGACGGGAAAGGAGAGTTCTACCGCCTTGCTTTCTCCGGCTTTCAGGCTCACGCGCCGGAAAGCTTTCAGTTCTTTCAGCGGCCATTCTACCGTAGACCCCACCCGGTGGACATAGAGTTGCACGACTTCGTCGGCGTCGGTATTCCCGGTATTCTTCAGTTCAAGGCGAACCTGTATGTCGTCGCCGGGTTTGTACGTCTCTTTCGATGTGTGCAAATCGGCATATTCGAATGTGGCATAGGAAAGCCCGTGTCCAAAGGGATATAAAGGCTCCACGTGGCGGGTGTCAAACCAGCGGTACCCTACCAAAAGTTCTTCCGAATAATAGGCTTTATTCTTTTCGTTTTCTTCAGGGGTCAGGGGCTGGTTCTGCATCAGGCGGATGAAAATATCTGCCCCCGGGGGTTCCTGTGGATAATTACCCAGTGCATAAGCCGGCGAATCTTCCAGTTTCACGGGGAAAGTGAAAGGCAGCTTGCCGGACGGGGAAACGGTTCCAAGCAACACGTCGGCCAGGGCATGCCCGCCTTCGGAACCGTTGAACCAGGATATAAGCATCGCCGGCGAATAGCGTTCCACCACCCGCAAATCAAGCGGGGCGCCGGTAACAAGGATACTGATAATTTTTGGATTCACGGCGGCAATCGCGGCGATGAGCTGATCTTGCCCGGAGGGCAGGGTGATGGCCGTGCGGTCGCTCCCTTCGGTCTGGATTTCCCGGTTATCGCCTCCTATGAAAAGGACGACATCGGCCTCCTTTGCTACCTGTACGGCTTCAGCCAGTAAACCCGCATCGGCGTCCCGGTAGGGAGAAGTACGGTTCAACCAGTTTTCGCGTTCCTGCTTTGTGTATCCCTTGTATCCTTGCGCATAGATGAGTTCGGCCTTATCTCCTATCCTGTTTTGCAAGCCTGCCAGCGGAGTAATTTCATTATAGGCTTTTACTCCGGCTCCCACGCCGCCTGAGGCCATCATACATATAGCATTCTCGCCTATAACGGCAATTTTCTTACAGGTATTCAAATCGAGCGGCAACAGGGAGGCTTCATTTTTCAGCAGTACGATGGACTTCGCCGCCACATCGTAGGCGATTTGGGCTTGTTCGGGCTTTGCAGTGATCGTCGCGTTGGCCTGTTCGGGCGGTACCGGGTCAATGGCCATGCGTACCCGGAGAATGTTTTTCACTTTCTTGTCAATCACTTCTACCGGCACGATACCGGCCTGCACCGAATCCAAAAGCGCCTGGCCGAAAAAGCGGCCGCCGGGCATCTCTACGTCCAGCCCGTAAAGCGCGGCGTTTACCGTGTTATGCGTCCCCCCCCAGTCGGAAACGATCAATCCCTTGAATCCCCACTCGTCGCGCAGAATCCGGTTTTGCAACATATCGTTCTCGGAACACCAGGCTCCGCCTACCTTATTATAAGCCGCCATAACGCCATAAGCGTCTCCTTCCACCACGGCGGCCTCAAAAGGAGGCAGGTAAATCTCGCGCATGGCGCGCGGGCTTACGGTTACATCCACCATTCCTCGATTTTGTTCCTGGTTATTCAGTGCGAAATGCTTTAAGCAGGCCGCTACCCCGTTGTCCTGTACGCCCCGCGTATAACCGACCGACAAACGCGCGCTCAGGAAGGGGTCTTCACTGAAATACTCATAAGTACGTCCGCCGGTAGGCAGGCGTTGAATGTTGATGGCCGGCCCCAGTAACATATCCTTGCCTCTTAAACGCGCTTCACGCGCCATTCCCGTCCCGTAAGCATAAGCCAGTTCTTCACTCCAGGTAGCCGCCAGCGCCGAGCCGGTGGGAAAGAAGGTAGAAGAATCATTGCGCAAGCCCAGAGGAGCCCATGAATCAGGCTCCATTTCTTCGCGTATGCCGAAAGGCCCGTCGCTATAAATCATCTCCGGAATATTCAGGCGAGGAATCCCTTCCGAAGTAAACATGTGTTTGCCATGCAGCATGGCAATCTTTTCTTCCAGCGTCATACCGGCGATAATCTCGTCGATACGCGCATCATTAGCCACTAATTTGGACGTTCCCGCTTCCGGCGCCCCGCCGCAGGCGAGTAAGCATCCGGAGCAAATCGCTGAAAATAGTAATGGTGTTTTCATAGTTTTTTTTATGTAGTTAGTGTAATTATGAATTAGGAGTTATGAATTAGGAGTTATGAATTATGAATGACTGTCTACTGCCCACTGAAAACTGCCTACTGTCCTCTGGCGCCAGCTAACTCTTAGTTCTTAACTCTTAGTTCTTAACTCTTAGTTCTTAACTCTTAGTTCTTAACTCTTAGTTCTTAACTCTTAGTTCTTAACTCCTAATAGCTGTTGTGCGGCAAGCGCCAGGAACATATAATGCGAAGAACCGCCACCCATCACATATTCCACTTGCTGCCAAAGGTACGGAAATTCCAGCAATTCCGGAAAATCAGGACGTATCAGTGCCGTGCCGGAAACTACGCCGCCCGGAATGTAGGACCAGTCGGCGCGGTTCAGCCCGTAGCCCACCGTAGCCGAACGGGTGCCGATGCCGGAAGCGAACGAGGACGTATTGGAGCCGGGATGGCAGCCCAGCACAAAATTCAACGCATTATACATAATGTCCGGAGGGAATATATCGGGATACGATTGATGCAGGAAATAGTAGCGATAGCCCAATTCCTGTATATCCCAGCCTGCGCCCCATATACTTGGGCGGTAGGGTACGCCGTAGGGCGTTTCGGCTGCCTGCGCTTCGAGCTGCTGGCGGAGCGCCGGCAATGCTTCGCGGATAGCCTTCGTGAACTTCTTATCGTTAATCGCTTTTTCCACCCGGCCGATATACCAGCCGACCATTGGAATAAACCGGGCGATATTATCCGTTTGCGACAACAGGAAGTCTTTATATTCTTTTTCCCGTGTGGTCAAAAACAATTCGGCCGCCGCCTGTATTTTGAAGAAAGCCATCATGGGGTTCCCGGCGTCGCTTGCTTTGTAGATAGCGCGGGCGGCTTCCAGCGCCTGTGCGCTCAGGGTATCGTTAAAACCTTTTAATACGCGCGACACAGCCGCCAATTGGGCGGCGGCGGTCAATTCCCTCATCGGGTTTTCTTCCGTAAATACCCACCGGTCATCGTCGTTGCCCATGACCCCGTCGGTCATGGCGCCGGCGTCGCCTAACAGTACATACTGCCTTAAATCGTTACAGATAATCCCCCTGTACAGCCGCCCCAGCGAGCGGTAAGCGCCCAGCACCGACAGTGCGCCGTTTTCGATTTGCTGCAGCATATCCGCCTTGCCGTCGGGTTGGTGAATTTCGACGATACGTTGGTGCTGGTCTATATAAGTCGCATCATAATCCACCTTGAACGCTTCGTACGCCAGCGCGAGAATATAAGACTCGCCGGCCTGCGATTCTATGCGCAGGTCGAAATCGCCTGCATCATGCCAGCCGCCAATGTTTAATCCCGGCACCCTGTCGCCCGGCTGATAGGAAGCGAGGGTGGAGGGCCCCTGTACATACCCGTCGATATGGTTATAATCCACCGGCGCCATCCGGGCGTCGTCTTCATGGCATACGTCATGCCATACGCGGTATTTTTCACTCACCTTGACGTGGCACATTTGTACCGGAAGGAAATATTCCAGTACCGGTTGCCAGGCGCCCCGTTCGTACACGTCCCCTGCGATGCGGAAAACGGAAGAAGCCGCATCCCCGTAGCGTACCCGGTACAGCCCCTCTTCCGAAATATTTGTAAAATCAAACTTCAGGTATTGGTAGCGCAAAAACGCGCCCCATTCGCTGCCTTCTGCCGCCAGCACCTGTTTTTCGCCGTCTTTGGTGATTTGGTACAGTACGGGGCGTTCCCGCCGGGCGTCCCTTTTATCCAGTTCGATGACCGCTATTTTCTGCTGTTGGGGATGGTAGCCCAGTTGCGAGGTTTGTATCACGGGGGTATACATCCATTCGTTTACCACATTCGGCGTGATAACCCATTTGACCGCCCCTGTGGTAACGCCGGCGGGGATTTCACTGCGCACCACAAACCAGCCGTTGTTATGATTCATCCGCCCGTCATAGAGTTTCAGCTCGGCGGTTTCCGACTCGATAGTAAATTTCCGGTAGGGGTCGTCCGGATTAACGGTCAGGCTCCTGCCGGTGGCGTAGGGCGCGGCAATGATTTCATCCGCCCGGGCGGGGTTATAGCCGTGCCCGTGCCCGCTCAGGTGGTCAAGGTCTGCTTTTCCCGAAGGGTTGAAATGCCCGGTATGCGCCACCACGCTTTCCTGCGCCACCACCGGGCCGTTGGGGTGTTGCGGGAAAATACCCTGCCGGCTGTCCATTATCCAGGGCTTGCCGAACAGCGTGCCCGGAAAAAGTTCAAAGTTAAAGCCCAGCCTGCCGAGAAAAGCTTCCGGCACCGGGCGGTCGAGGTCGACCGTAACTACGATAGCGCCGTTTTCGGCCTGGACGTTTACGGTATAGTTAAACACAAAATCGGGATATATTAGCGGATTAAATCCCGTCAGGTGATGGGAAGAGTCGGGGTAGCTGAGGGACACCGTAATCGCGTGCCCTTCCGCATCCACCGCCCGGTTGCGCTGTTTCGGCGTGGGCTGCCACTGGCCGGGCGTTGGTTCGAAACGGAGATCGCCGTTGGTCGCCACCCGCTGGCCGTGCATAATCAGGCTCACGCCGCTCTGGTGGCCTTCGGGATAAATATCGTCGAACGCCATCACGTCCACGCCGTGCTGATTGAAATAGCCCGATGCATTCAGTTGGAAATCCTGCGCCGCCAGCGGCATCCCGGCCAGCAGTAAAGAAGAAATAATGAGTAGCTTTTTCATAGGTTGTTAGTTTAAGGTTTAAAGTTTAAAGTTGCTGGCGCCGGTTGCAGGGACGCAGGCTGTGCGTCCCTGCGCGTCTAACGCCCCGTTCAGCGTTCCCCGTTCACCGTTGGCCGGTTCTTACGGCTTGCACGCGCATCAAAATAGGCGACGACACAAGCTACAATGCCAAAGATGGCAACGGCCATCATAATGTATGCAATTTCCATGATCTTTTATTTTTCGGCTATTAAAAGCAATAATTTTTTCATTTTAACTTTCATACCGCAAATATAATCATTTTTTTTAGTTTAAAGTTGAAAGTTGCCGGCGCCAGCCGCTTCGTCATTGCGACTGCGAGGTACGAAGCAGGAAGCAATCCAGCGGGAAAAGTAATGAAGTAGGGACGCACGGCCGTGCGTCCCTACCTCGCCGTCGCAATGACGGGGCAGCTGGCGCCAGCCCATTCTCCATTCTCCATTCTCCATTTTCAATTCTCCATTCCCTACGGGATAATTACATTTTCTATCGTATTCCACGGCCCTTTTTCGCCGGTGGTATTTTCCCAGCGGAGGGAGAAGTAGCAGGTTTTGCCGCGTTGGGAGTCGGAGAAAGTGAGGTGGAAGGGGGTGCTGGTGTCGATTCTGGAGTTAAGGAGGTCGTTGTGGTCGGTGATGGGGGTGTCGCTGACGGCGAATACGAGTTCCGCGCCGTGTACGCCGAAAGGTTTAGCTTTTTTATCGCTTCCGCTGTCGCGGAAATGAATATCCACTACGCCCGGGCTGGGCAATACGACCTTATCCACCACCACGGTGCTCGTGGGGACGGGGTGCTTTCCGCCGCCGCCGCTGGAGCGTTCCGGCAACCCCATTGCGATGAGGTCACTGTTTGTTACCAAAGGGTTGTCCTTTAAAAAACCCTTGTACAGGTGCCTGTACAGCGCTTTGAGCGCCACTTCCGCCTCCCGGAAGTCTGCATCAATCAATTTCGTCCGCGTCGACTCATTGTTCCATACGGCGTACAGGGAGTTGTAGGTAGTAAACGCCGGCGAGAACACGGTGTCAAACCATATTCCCAGCGGGGTATCCGCCGCAAAGCCCATCCGCGCGCGATTGCCCGGCGCTAAAATAAAATTCCATGTTAATACTACCATCATGTAGATGGCGCTGTGATTGTCGGGGAGCCAGTCTTGTTTTGACATAACTTTTTTGTTTTTTTGGTTATTATTTAATTAATTTACGTGTTCCATGCTGCTTTTCGCGCCGCCGCGAAATCCGTTCGCGCTGCCGCGAAATCCGTTCGCGCCGCCGCGAAATCCGTTCGCGCCGCCGCGAAATCCGTTCGCGCTGCCGCGAAATCCGTTCGCGCTGCCGCGAAATCCGTTCGCGCTGCCGCGAA
>JAITSM010000159.1 GCA_031287815.1 Prevotellaceae bacterium | reverse complement strand
GCAGAGAGCATGTGGGCAGTGTCAAAGTTGATGGCGCAGAGAAACGCCATGACAATCGCCACGCAGATGGTCACCACCGGTATGGCGGTAGATACGAATCCCAGTCCGAGGCCGGAGATGATGACGGTAGCCGGCCCCGTTTCCGCGCTTTTTGAGATGCGGCGGGTGGGTTTATAGGAGTGCGAGGTGTAATATTCCGTAGCCTGTCCGATGATGATGCCGGCGCACAGCCCGCTGATTACGGAGAACGACAGGCCTATCCAGTTTTCCACGTCGAGCAGGTAGAGGATGCCGAACGTGGAGATCGCGATGAGTGCCGAACTTACGTTTACGCCCTTGCCCAGCGCGCCCAGCAGCTGTTTCATGTTGGCGCCTTCCTTGGTGCGCACTAAGAAAATCCCGAGGATAGACAGTAGAATTCCTACGGCGGCGATCAGCATGGGGGCGAACACGGCTTTGAGTTGCAGGCCGGGCGAGAGGATGTAGGCCGAGGCGCCCAGCGCTGCGGTAGCTAAGATAGAGCCGCAGTAGCTTTCGTAGAGGTCGGCGCCCATGCCGGCCACGTCGCCCACGTTGTCGCCCACGTTGTCGGCGATAGTGGCGGGGTTGCGCGGGTCGTCTTCGGGTATGCCGGCCTCCACCTTACCTACGAGGTCGGCGCCCACGTCGGCCGCCTTGGTGTAGATGCCGCCGCCCACCCGTGCGAACAGCGCCTGTGTAGATGCGCCCATCCCGAAGGTAAGCATGGTGGTGGTGATGATCACCATTTTTTGTGCGTCGGTTACGCCCTCCACAAAGTGATTAAGGACAATATACCACAACGAAATATCCAGCAGGCCGAGGCCTACGACTACCAATCCCATCACGGCGCCGGAGCGGAACGCCACCTTCAGTCCGCTGTTAAGCGACCGCTGTGCGGCGTTGGCCGTGCGCGCCGAGGCGAAGGTAGCGGTTTTCATGCCGATGAAGCCCGCCAGTCCGGAGAAGAACCCGCCGGTGAGGAATGCAAAGGGCACCCATTGGTTTTGTACGCCCAGCCCGTAGGCCATGAACGCAAAGAACAGCGCCAGCACCACAAACACGATGGCCACCACCTTATATTGTTGCCGGATGTAGGCCATTGCGCCCTTTCGCACATACAGTGCAATTTCTTTCATCGTAGCCGAGCCCTCGCTTTCTTTCATCATGTTTCTGAAGAAATACCATGCAAAGAGCAGTGCGGTAACCGCCGCCGCGGGAATAATCCAGAATAGTTGTTGAGTTGTCATAAGTATCAGTTTTTTTGCAAAGGTAGAAAAAATATGGCAATTCTTTTACTTGTAACGGCAATCGGAGTTCCCCGGCTTGTTTTTGTCGCAAAAGTTTGCTACTTTTGCGACAAAAATACGCAAAATTCATGTGCGACAATATTGAAAACAGGATACTTAATAGAATGAGAAAAGCCAGAAGGGGAATGGTTTTTTTTGTCACCGATTTTACCGCGCATGGCAACAGTAAATCGTGTAATAAAGCATTGGAACGGCTGGTAAAGCAAGAAAAAATAATGCGTATTGGCCGGGGGATTTATACCATACCGCGAAAAAGCCGTTTTTTCGGTCGTGTAACACCAGGCATCGAAGCGATAGCGCAAGGCATTGCACGACGCGACAAGGCCCGGATTATCCCCACCGGGTTATTTGCCGAGAACTTGCTTGGCCTGTCGACCCAAGTTCCGGTGAAGGTCGTTTATCTAACCGATGGCACTCCCAGAAAACTGATAATTGATGGCGTGCCGTTAGTTTTTAAAAAAACGAGCCCGAAAAACCTGGCAACTTATGGAAAAATCAGCACGCTGGTTATTCAAGCGTTGAAATCCATAAAGAAGGAGAAGGTAACTGTTGATGAAATAGCTAAGATTGTTGGTCATCTCAAAAAAGAAAATCCGAAATACTTAGCGCACGATATAAAATTAGCACCGGAATGGATACGGGAAATCATGCGTAAAGCGCAAACGGGTAATATATGAATTGGTTTGAATTAAGTGTGGCTGAGCGGCAAGACGTTCTGCAAAGGGTGTACAGGAAAGTGAAATTTCCGCTATACATCATTGAAAAAGACTGGTGGGTGGTGCAAACCCTGCGTTTGATAAGTCGAATGAATATTGCAGAACACCTTGTTTTTAAAGGAGGCACTTCTTTGAGTAAGGCATGGGGCGTGATTGACCGCTTCAGTGAAGATATCGACCTGGCGATTAATCGTGAGTTTTTCGGCTTTTCGGGCGATATTAGCAGGACGCAAGTCGGGAAATTAAGGGATGTTTCGAGCAAATACATTTCTGGAGACTTTCTTCTTTCATTGCGAAAAGCCTTTGATAATGCAGGTATCCGTGACGTCCGGCTTTCGATAACGGATAGAAAAGACCCGGATGACGACCCTGTGAAGATTGAGATTATCTATCCGAGCGTTACGGAATATTCTGCCTATATTTCGCCCCGCGTGTTGCTGGAAATTGGTAGCCGTTCGTTGATGGAACCGTCTACATTGCGCTCGTTCCGTTCCGTGATTGGGCAGGAGTTCCCGCATCTTCCGTTTGCCGATGAGGATGTGCATATCCGTTGTGTGAATCCGGAACGGACTTTTCTCGAGAAGCTCTTCCTGCTTCATGAAGAGCACCAGCGCCCGCCGGAAAAAATGAGGATAAAGGGCAAAAGCCGGCATTTCTACGACATTTACCGGATTGCCCAAACAGCACATGCCGGCAGCGCCATAGTCGATAAGGAATTGTATAAATCTATTGTTGCCCACAGGGAGCGGTTTTCGAAAATCGGCGGCGTGGATTACGCTTCTCATTTTCCGCCTTACTTAAACCCGATACCGCCTGCAAAGCTAATGCCGGAATGGGAAAAGGATTATGCGGAAATACAGGGACAGATGATTGTGGAAGAACGTACCGGGTTTGATAAGTTGATGGAAGAAATCACATCAATTATCGATCTGCTTAATAAAAATTGGCGCTAAATATAAGATATCGATATTTTACGCACGTAAAAAAATCCGTAATCGATATTTTGCGCACATTAAAATGATGTATTATGAAAAGATTTTTTGAAAACAGTTTGGATTTGTGGTTAAAACAGGCAAAACCATTACCGTTGATGCTTGTCGGGGCGAGGCAGATTGGTAAGACTTACTTGTTGCAGGCGTTTTGCAACAAAAATTTTGAACAGCAGCTTTACCTCAATTTCGCCGAGATACCCGGTTACAAACAGTTTTTCACCCCTTCACGCAATGCCGCCGAGATTATTGGCAGAATGGAGTTGTTCTTCAACCGGCGGTTTGATATTGAGAAAACCGTCTTCTTT
Source organism: Prevotellaceae bacterium (assembly GCA_031287815.1). GTDB lineage: Bacteria > Bacteroidota > Bacteroidia > Bacteroidales > UBA932 > JAIRKX01. Next base: position 1,291 of record JAITSM010000159.1, on the reverse strand, counting down.
TTCGACGAGATTCAAGATTGCGAAGAGGCGATTGCTTCGTTGAAATACTTTGTAGAGGCGTCGCAGAATTACCGGATTGTTACTGCGGGCAGTTTGCTCGGTGTGAAAATTAACCGGCTGAAAACGTCTTTTCCTGTGGGCAAAGTGCAAATTGAATATCTTTTCCCGATGGATTTCGAGGAATTCCTCCGGGCTTTGGGCGAGGCGATGCTCGCCGAAGAAATTCGCCGCTGCTTTGCAGGCAACGAGCCGCTTCCTGCGATTATCCACGAGAAGGCGCTGATGCTTTACCGCACATACCTTTGTACCGGCGGAATGCCTGCCAATGTATTGCATTTCGTCGAAAACCAAAGAGATTTGGTGACCTTCAACCGTCAAATCTCAACCGATATTCTTACCGGTTATCTGGCCGATATGGCAAAATATGCGGGCGAAACTAATGCCGTAAAAATCCATCATGTTTTTCATTCGATCCCGGCACAATTGGCGAAAGAAAACGCAAAGTTCATGTACAAGCTCGTGGAAAACGGCGGCAACCGCGAGAAACTCCAAACGGCAATTGACTGGCTCCTTCAGGCAAATATGGCGTTACAGTCAACAAAGATAGAATTGCCGCAAATTCCGCTAATGGCCTATAAATCGAACAATAATTTCAAACTTTATATTTCAGACACGGGGCTTTTGACTTCGCTTTCGCAAATTAAATTCAATGATATTATGCATGCACACGATTGGATTTATCGCGGTTTTTTAACTGAGAATTTTGTGGCGCAAACACTGAATACGCATAAGCATAATCTGTATTTCTGGAATTCTGCCAACAGGGCGGAAATTGATTTTGTGCTGGACACGGAAGACGGTATCATTCCTGTTGAAGTTAAAGCGTCCGGCAATGTGCGTGCTAAAAGTTTGGGCGTTTACGTAGAAAAATACAAACCTGCTTATGCAATCCGCATTTCCGCCCGGAATTTTGGCTTTGCCAATGGTATAAAATCCATCCCCTTATATGCGGTACATTGCATATAAGGGGATGCTTCATTCAAGCCTTTCCCCGGCTTCCTATTTTCCCACATACACGCACCTTACCGCCAGCGAGGGGGCGGTGGCCGTTATGGTGGCCGGCCACGGGGTGGGGACGCGCGCACGGGTCGACCATATCGCACAGGTGCCGTTTTCCTTTTGGGTGCTGCTATCGTAGTAGCCGCCGGTGCACGACAAGGCGGTCTCCAGCGTGATGCCCGCCGTTTTCAGGGTGGAGAATAGCGAGGTTAACTCCACCGACTGGGGTACC